>JAHEEC010000166.1 GCA_024640885.1 Bacteroidota bacterium
TCCCACCACTAGGGCATAGGGCCTTACCTCCCTGGTTACCACCGCTCCTGCACCGATAAAGGCAAATTTCCCAATATCATTGCCGCACACAATGGTTGCATTTGCGCCGATGGTTGCACCTTTTCCCACCACTGTTTTCATATATTCATCCTTTCTAATGATGGCGCTTCGGGGATTGATCACGTTGGTAAATACCATGGATGGGCCCAAAAAAACATCATCCTCACAAATCACCCCTGTGTAGATGGAAACATTGTTCTGGACCTTCACATTGTTACCGAGCACCACATCCGGTGAAACAACCACATTCTGACCCAGGTTGCAGTGCTCACCCATCACACTTCCGGTCATGATGTGGCTGAAGTGCCAGATCCTGCATCCGCGTCCAATACTGACCCCTTCATCTATTACCGCCGTTTCATGTGCGAAATATTCTTTCATGATCTAAGATTTAAAAAATGTGCGTACCTGGTCTGTAATGTATTTGAGTTGATCATCCTCCAGTTCGGTGTGCATGGGCAGAGAGAGCACCCTCCCACAAAGTCCCTCGGACACAGGCAAATCTCCCAATTTATACCCGAGGTCCCCATAGGCATGCTGAAGGTGCAGGGGTACAGGATAATAGACCATGGCCGGTATACCTTTCTCCTGTAGGAATGATTTTAAGGAATCCCTTGAATCTGCGGGCACCTGAATGGTGTACTGATGGAAGACATGTGTGGAGAAATTCGAACGGGCCGGCACTTTCAGACCCTTTATAGCCGACAGGGCACTGTCATAAAAATCGGCTGCCCGTTGCCTTGCACGATGATAACTGTCCAATTGCATGAGTTTGACCCTGAGAATCGCCGCCTGAATTGTATCCAACCTGGAATTCACCCCCACAAAATCATAATAATAACGTTGTTTCATCCCATGATTTACCAATGCCCTTAAACGCTCACCCAATTCATCATCATTAGTGAAGAGTGCTCCTCCGTCACCAAAGCATCCAAGGTTCTTTGAAGGAAAGAATGAGGTTGTACCTATATTCCCCATGGTTCCGGCTCTCTTTTTCTCCCCGTTGGAAAAGGAGTACGTGGCCCCAATGGCCTGTGCATTGTCCTCAATCACAAACAGGTTATGCTTATTTGCCAGCCCCATGATCTCTTCCATTTGGGCACATTGTCCAAAGAGGTGGACCGGCGCAATGGCTTTTGTCCTTTCTGTCAGAACCCTCTCGAGCAGTGAAGGATCCAGATTAAATGTATCCTCTCTCACGTCCACCAGTACCGGTTTTAAACCCAGCAGTCTGATCACCTCTATGGTGGATATGAAGGTAAAGGGCGTGGTGACCACTTCATCCCCGGGGTTCAGTTCAAGTGCCATCATCGCCACCTGGAGGGCATCTGTTCCGTTGCCACAGGCGATCACATGTTTCACATTCATATATGAAGCAAGCTCCTCCTGGAACTTTGCCACTTCATCTCCCTTGATGAACGCAGTGGAATCGATCACTCGCTGAATGGCCCCATCCACTTCATCCTTGATGTGCATATACTGGCTGTACAGATCAACCATTTGAATCTCTTTCATCATCTTTCTAAAACTAATTAGACAACCTGTTGATTAGCATATCCTTAATTTTATAATAAGTCTCTTTCCCCTTCTGGAGCAGCAGGTCGTTGGCTCCTTTCTGGTCGCAGTGCTCCATATATTCCAATGCCTGCTCACCGGTTAGGTCCGGTCGGTGCTCCATCATCTTGTTCTCCAGGAGGTAGGTATCAACATCCAGTAGTTCATCCTGGTATACCGAGATGGTCGGTACTCCCAGGACGGCCATCTCCCTGGTCATTGTTCCCCCAGCACCGATAAACAACCTGCATTTTCCCGCAATCTCCTCAAGGCTAAGCGCTTTGCTCTGCACCACCACACCTTTGAATTTTTCCTGTTCATAATGCAATGCCTGCTCCTTGCCCCTTGGCAGCAGCACCACCTGGGCTTTATCTTTCAAATAGAGGATCATATCATCCATGAAATTCAGGGCGCCCTTATAATATTGGGCGATCCAGGGTTCGGGCCTGATAAATATCTTTTTTTCTTGAATGGGAACATGGGTTATCATGGCGTTCCAGAGGTAGATCCCCTCCTTAACACCCGGGTACTGGATAATCTTGGACCTGCGGGCACATTGTTTTTGTGCCTTTTTAGGATCCAGGAACTCAGGGATCAAAATTTTTGAGGCAAAAATGAACGATGGAATGTTTCCCATGGCATGTTCATTGTCGTTCATGTAGATGACCGGAACACCAAGCAACCAGGCTGTAATGGGGCTGTGAAATGTACTTTGTGAGATGGCCACCTGAATTTTCTTTTTCCTGAGGAATTGATAGAGTTGCCAGACCCGGACCGGGTATCCGAAAAGCTTTGCAGAAAACTTCCCTCCATAATGTTTACCAACCACAGTATATTTAAATCCATGCAAATCAAGCAGATCGATTGTATTGGCCAATGGCCGGCAGGTAATGACCACTTCATGTTCGGTCATCAGGTCCTTGATCATGGCAGAAAAAAGAGGGATATGCGGGGAGTTTGATAGATCAAACCAGATTTTCATTTACTCATGTTTTGGTTTACAACAGACTATAGAATACGTAAACAAGTACCAATGGTTACTGCCTTGAGCGGCGATTGATCTATTTTTTTCTGGCTTCCGTCAAATAAACACTCATGGCGAAGAACATCCATCCCTGAGCCCATCGCATATAAGGGATCTTTGACATGGTCCTCCGTTTCATCTGGAAGTAGAAGTACCCTTTTTTATCCTGCATGTGGTCGAGCACCCAACCCATGGTCCGGTCGGCAAGCTCGCGGTGAACCTGGAACACCCCAAGCCGGCTCAATGTAATGATAAGCTGGGCCGGGGCATGGATATCGATGGGATAGAGAGAATTGTCATAATACCTGCACCTGCCGTCGGGTTCAAAAAAGGTATTGACGTAGTATTCAAACCCCTTTTCGATGTTCCTTTGGTAAGCCTCATCTCCCGAATATTTCTGGTACTCCGCCAGGCACTCCAGGTTGTAACCTGTATGGAAATTGTCGATCCACTGATGAAATGGCAGGGGACTGTAGGTCCAGGAACCATCAGCCCGCTGGTGCTTGATCACAAAATCGATGGAGTGCTTTGCTTCTATCAGCAGCGATTCATCCCCGGTGATGCTGTAAATCCTTGCCAGGAACCTTGAACCCAGCAACGTGGCATTGTAAACCTGGGAATGGTCAAGGGGTGAATAGGAGAAGGCGAAATCCCCCGATTCGTCGTGGGTGCGGTTCAGATCCTGAAGGATGAACCGGGAGATGGAGATCGCTGTGTAAAGGACCTTTTCGTCTTCAAGAATCTCATGGGCATCCAGCAAAGCATAACCGATAAATACCGATGCCACAATGGTTGGTGTATACCTGGGTTGGAAAAAAGCCTTTGATTCCCAGTCAAAATTATACCCCCAGCATGCTCCTGAGTAGCCTTCACTTGCCAGTTCCACCACCTTATGGGCCAGTATCCGGATCTGGGCTTTATACTCCTCTCTGGGATCAATCCTGTAAAGGTTGCAGTACCCATTCAGGAACAAACCCAAACCCTTCGGGTTGTAATCCTTTTTGATCAGGAAAAGCCTCCGCAGGTTCACGGGATTCCTCTTAAAGACCTGTATCCAGATCAACCGCATAAACCTTATCTTCCTGATCCCCGGTAGTGATTGGAAAAACCTGGAGGTCAATCCGTCGTAGGGATCCCAGCCTTTGAACTGCTCCTTCTCGCAATAGGATTTCAGTCTCTCGAGGCTCAACTCAACTTTATCAGTCATCAACAGTCTGCAGCTTGTATATTCATCTTACAATTCAATGGCCTGGGGCAAACCGGTGGCCAGTGATTCCTGGATCTTGAAGGTGGTAAGGGTTGTCAGGCAAATGGACCTGAAGGGGATCGGGCCGGGCTCTCCCCTTTCCAGGGCCCCTATAAAGGCAGATACTTCCTGCTTATGGCCTTTCCCCGCGGTTTTGATTTTTTTCTCCCGGTTGTCCCGGTAGAGAGCCCCCCCTTTAAAATCGTCGATCACAAATACCGTTTCTCCCCCGAAGATCTCAAACCGCTCCTTGGGCAATCCCTTGTCCCCGTTTGCCGTATAAACCAGGTTCCCTACCGATCCATCAGTGAATTTTACGGTAATCGCTATGTTGTCATCATTCTTGATCTTATCGCTGCCCGTTTCGATGCACTCCGCAAACACCTTCACCGGATCTGCACCTGAGAAGAACTGCATGAGGTCAATAAAGTGGCAGATCTCCCCAACGATCCTGCCTCCGCCTGCCTTGGTCTGTGTCCAGTGATCCCGGGGGATAAACCCTGCATTCACCCTGAGGTTCATCACAAGGGGTTCTCCCACGTTTTTAAATGCCTCCCTGGCCTGGACGCTGATATCGGCGAAACGCCGGTTGAATCCCACCATCAATGCGGGAGCTTCAGCATTGTTGTACACATCAATTACCTCCTGAAGTTCCTCCATATCCATGGCCAGTGGTTTTTCCACAAAAACAGCTTTCCCGGTTCTGAGGCAATCCATGGCATACCTCGCGTGGGTATCATGTTGGGTAGCGATGAAAACTGTGTTTATCTCCTTATTGCTTAATAAGGAGTCAGGATCGGTGGAGGAGTTCCCAAAGCCAAATTTCTGGGCCACATTTTTTGAATTCATTCCGTTCCTGGTAACCACCGTATCCAGTGAGCCAAGCTCCCTGGCGGCTGGGATCAGGTATGACTGGGCAAAGCTCCCGGCCCCAATGAATCCCATATTGATCTTTTCTGTTTTCACCTGGTTCACACGGACCTCTTTGTCCTGCGCTCCTTCGGTTTGGGGATACTTCAGAAGGATTCCCACGAAGGGTTCCTTCACCTTTCCCAGGACCAGGTCATAGGCAGTTACTGCTTCTTCAATCCCGAATTCGTGGGTGGTAAGGGCTTTCAGATTCACCGCCTTATCCGCAATAAGCCTCAAAAAGGCTTCCATGTTTCTCTGTTCTGTCCAACGTACATAGCCGTAGGGATAATCCACTCCTTCTTCTTCGTACTTTACATCATACCGGCCGGGACCATATGAACATGATAGCTTCAGCTCAAGTTCCTTTCTGTAGAAATCAGGATCCCTGGGTACATCCATTTTTACTGCACCTACAACCACTACCGACCCTTTCTTCCGGAGGATCTGGCCAGACAATTCCACAGGATCATTGGTGGGTCCCGCAGCGGTAATGATCACCGAGTCGAATCCATGCCCATTGGTAAAATTTTCCGCAGCTGCAAGAATGTGGGGATCGTTCCTCAGCAGGGCATGCGCCGACCTTGTATCGTTGGCCAGGTTCACCATGGCCGGTGATACATCGGTCCCAAACACATTGCACCCATTGGCCCTGAGTATCTGCGCGGTGATC
>JAHEEC010000167.1 GCA_024640885.1 Bacteroidota bacterium
CCGCAATCAGCAACGAAGCAACCAGGAGCCTAATCATTCTGCTCGCAGAGGGGATTATAGGCAACCTCCTGGGCGGCAGGAATGTAATAGATCTGCCTCGGTCCGTTATACGGATAGACATCTGCCGCGCCGTTCACATTCTGGGCTGAGCTGAACGAGCGGTCCAGGTCGATCTTGTTCCGCATCAGGTCATCCCGGCGTTGCCCCTCGAAGGCCAGTTCCAGCCTACGCTCATTGAGTACGGCCTCAAGCACGCTGGCAAACCCGTGGGCGCCAAGGTTCCCGGTGGTCAGGAGTTCCCCTCCCGATAATCCGGCCCTCTCCCTGATGGCATTCACATCATCCAGGGCGTTCTGGTCCTGTCCCAGGTGGGCATAGGCTTCGGCCCTGTTCAGCAACACTTCCGAAAGGCGGATGAATATGGGCGAATGGGAGGTGGGGATCCCGTTCTGGTAAGAGAACTTGGTCACGTAGATCTTCTCGTAGGGGGTTCCCTGGTAAAGGGCGGGCACCCCGTTCACAAAGACGGTGTCGAGCAGCTGGTTCCTCACATCGTGGGGATACTGGGAGATCAGCGCGCGGAAGGGTTCCGAAGGGAAGACCTCACCCCATCCGCCGTCGCCGTTATACATTGAGCCGATGGCCCCTGATCCGCGGTTCTCGGTATCGTCATGGTAGAGGATGAACATGGCCTCCCTGGAACTGGCCGTATTGTGCAGGCCATGAATGTAGCTCGCCCTGGGCTCCAGTTCAAAAGGTGAATTCCCGTCCAGCACCTGGTTGGCGGCCACGATCACCGAATCCCACTTCTCGGTAAAGAGGTAGGCCCTGGAGAGTAATCCGTAGGCGGCATACTTATTGCCGTACTTGATGGCATCGGTGGAACGCATGGTCATCAGATCGGCGCCCTTTCTCAGGTCGCTGATGATCTGCCGGTAGGTCTCCCCCACCGTGGCCCTGGCCTTGGAATCCTCACCGCCCAGGCCGGTTCGCAGGATGATCCCGTTGTTGTCCAGTCCGTGTGACGGGGGGAATGAGAACAACCTGGCCAGGTCAAAGAAGACCATGCCGCGGTAAAAATAGCTCTCCCCGATGTATTGCTTCATCTCATCACTGGTATTTTCGCCCACCGTCACATTGTTGATGATGGTGTTGGAATTGAGGATGATCTTGTAGCCGGTGGCCCACAGGTAGGAGGTGTTCTCCTGGGAAAGGATATGAGCCCGGTTGAAAGAGAGCCACAGGGGGTCGGTGGTGCTCTTTACAATGAGCACATTGTCCGACGGGAACTCGGTGGTCTGGAAAAGCACCCTGACGTATACATTGTTTGCCTCCTCGCCCAGCAGGTCCTTCATCATCCTCAATGAACCGTTGGTGAGCCCCTGCATGCCTGCCTCATCCTGGAGCAGCTGTTCGGCCGTGAGCGCATCATAGGGTTTGAGGTCCAGGAAATCTTCACATCCCGTGGTGGTTACCATCAGGAGGGCAGTGAAAAGGCCGAAGGTGATATGCTTTATATTTTTCATCGTTGTATCCATTAAAAGTTAGAAGCTAAACTCCAGTCCAAGCAGGAATTGTTTGTTGATGGGGTACTTGAAGAACTGGGTTCCCGGCAACGTCCAGGCTCCCATATAGAGCGGCACATCCGGATCGGCACCTGAATACCTGGTAAAAGTAAAGAGGTTGTCCATGCTCAGGCTCACCCTCACATTGTGGACACTGATCTTCTGTGCGATCTGCTGCGGAAGGTCATAGGCCACGGTCAGGTTCCTCAGCCTCAGGTAGCTCCCGTCCTCCAGGTACCTGGAAGAGTACTTGTTGGAGTTGAGGTTGCCACCGTAAATCGCTTCGGGGTGGGTGGCATCATCGCCGGGGTTCTCCCAGCGGGACCATCCCTTCTGCAGCACCATGGAGTTCACCGAGATGTTCTCACCGTCGTTGTCGGACTCCTGCCGGCTGGAATGGTAGATCATGTTCCCCACCGAATAGGAGAAGGCCGCGTTCAGGGACAATCCTTTCCAGGAAAAGAAGGTGCCGAACCCGCCTGAGAAATCGGGGAAGGGCGATCCCATCACCTGGTAATCCTCCGCAGCTTCCGTGTAAATATTGGTGGCTACGCGGTCAATCTCGTTGCCGTTGTCATCATAAATAATATCCTCCCAGAGCGGCTCCCCGTTGTCGGGATCCACCCCCAGCCACTTGGGCATGTACCAGTCAAAAGCACCTCCGTCCACCACCAGGATCTGGGTGGGGTTCCCCCTGCTGATCACCATTTCACTGACCGACTCCTTGTCGGAAAGGGCCAGCAGCTTGTTGCGGTTGGTGGCAATGTTGAAATTGATGTTCCACCTAATGTCCTTGGTGCGCACCGCCGTGGCATTCACGGCCAGTTCCGCTCCCGTGTTCTGGATCTCTCCCACGTTGGCCCACTGGAACTCATATCCCTTGGACGAAGGCAGTGGGTTCATAAAGAGCAGGTCGCTGGTCTTGGTGTCATACAGGTCCAGGTTCACCTCCACCCGCTGCAGGAACCCCAGGTCAATCCCGATGTTCAGGGGGTGACTGGTTTCCCAGGTCAGGTCATAATTTCCAGGCACTTCCGGGAAATAAGGAGTCTGCCCGTTATAGATCCCCGCAGCCGTGAAGGAGGGGAAATAGGGGTAGTAGGAACCATCGGGGAAAGAAGAGTTCCCCACGGCGCCATAACTGGCCCTGAGCTTCAGGTAATGAATGCTCTCCACGTTCTCCATAAAATCCTCGCTGCTGATGAGCCATGAGGCCGCATAGGTGAAGAAGTTTGCATATTTATTGGCGGGGGCGAACCTTGAATTGCCGTCCCGCCGGAAAGAGACCGTGGCGAAATATTTCTTATTGTAATTGTAGTTCAGCTGGGAGAGGAATGATACTCCCCTGGATTCAACAATGGTTCCGGTGGGCTGTTCCTGTGCCCCTGCCACGCCCATCACCACCTGTCCGGCCAGGAAACCCACAGCGTCTCCGCCTATGTTTCGCTCGCTCCGGTAGGAACCTACCTCCATGCCCACCAGTCCGTCGATGCCATGGGCCCCGAATTCCTTGTCAAACTTCAGCAGTGAGGTATTGCCCACCGACCTGTCCAGGCTGATGTCATTGGAGATCCTTCCGTTGTCGGAGGCTCCCTCGTAACTTTTAGGGGAATAGATGGCTTCGTATTTCCCGTAACCCATTCCAAAGGTGGTCCAGCTTTCGATCTTCAGCCAGTCAAAGATCCTGACATCGAGGGTCACATTGGCCTCTCCGTCAATGCTGTATCCCCCTTCCCTGTTATACACTTCGGAATGATAAGGATTGCTGATCAGGTTTGAGAGCCAGCCAGCGCTGGCCACATCGTAGATCAGCTCCCCGTTGGAATCGGTGGGCTGGTCCCAGGGTTGCAGCCTGAAGGCGCCTTCTGACATGTTCCAGTTGGCGTAGGTGCTGTTCCCGTAGTTGAATGTAAAGCTGGTCCCGATGTTCACCCGGTCATTGAGCTGGTACTTCACGTTGGAACGCATGCTCAGCCGGTCATAAGTGGTTCCCCTCAGGGTCCCCTGGTCATCCATGTAGTCCACCGACAAATAGTAATTGGTCTTCTCTGCAGCGCCCGAGGCAGAGACGTTCACCGTGGTGATGTTTGACTGCCGGTAGGTGTTGTTCACCCAGTCGTAATCATAATTCAGCAGGCTGTCGGGCCGTGCAATGGGGAACAGTGCCGGCGAATAGAGGGACTTGTGGTATTCATAGAGTTGCGGCGTGTTCATCATCTGGTAATTCCCGAACTCGGGCCGCTTGATGCCCCGCTTGAGCCGGGCGGTGATCTCGGCCTTTCCCGGCTTGCCGCTCTTGGTGGTGATCAGGATCACCCCTGCTGCAGCAGCCGATCCATACAGACCGGTGGCACCTGCATCCTTCAGGATGGAGACGCTCTCAATGTCATTGGGATTGTAGGATCCGCCAATGATCCCGTCCACCACCACCAGGGGTTTCTGGGGAGAGAAGACGGAGCCGACTCCGCGGATCCGGATGTCACTGGCTTCACCGGGCTGACCGGAAGCGGTCTGCACCTGCACACCGGCCACCTTGCCGATAAGCATGTCCTCCACGCTGTTGACGGTCACCTGGTTGATGTCTTCCGACTTGAGGGAGACCACCGCACTGGAGATCTCCGTTTTGGTCTTCTGGGAATAGGCGGTCACCACCACCTCCTCCATGGCCATGAAATCCTGGGCCAGGGTAATGTTGAGGATGGTGTTTGAACCTACTGTCACCTCCTGTTTCAGGAAACCCACATAAGAGAAGACAAGGACCGCGTTGCGGTTGGCCACTTCGATGGAATATTTCCCATCCAGGTCAGCCACCACCCCGTTGGTGGTTCCCTTTTCCACCACCGTGGCCCCCATCAGCGGTTCCTGGTCCTCCGAGGAGAGTATTGTTCCGCTCAACTGGACCTGCCCGTGCACCTGGGCAATCACCATCAGGGTCAGCATCATTAAACCCAACCGGATGGATATTTTTTGCACCAATCTGTTGATCATCATAGTTCGTTTAGGATTATATTCTGGAATGTTAGTTTTTCAGTGTCTACAGACAAATATATACAAACATTTATACTTGCGGACAACTTTCGTATTCTTTTTTAATAATAAATCCGGGTTTCATTAGGTTATTATTTTCCCATTTACCCGGGTTGGAAAATAAGATTAATTTTGCACCATAGATCACAGCCATGAGTATTCTGAAAGCCGAATTCATCACCAGCAGCACCGACGTATCCCAGTGTCCCGAAGAACCCCTCCCCGAATATGCATTCATCGGCCGGTCCAATGTGGGCAAGTCATCGCTGATCAACATGCTGGTGGAACGGAAAAAACTGGCCAAGACCTCCTCCACCCCTGGAAAGACAAGACTGATCAACCATTTTAAGATCAACGGCGCGTGGTACCTTGCAGACCTGCCCGGGTACGGCTACGCCAAGGTCTCCAAAAAAGAGCGTGAATCCTTCGCCCGGATGATCGAACAGTACGCCACCCGGCGCACCAACCTGGTCTGCTTCTTTGTCCTTGTGGATGCACGCATCCCTCCCCAGCAGCTTGACCTGGACTTTGTCGAGTGGCTGGGCGACAGCAACCTGCCTTTCGTGATCGTCTACACCAAGGTGGATAAGGTGACCCAGAGGGAGAAATCCAAAAACATCCAGCTCATGAAGGAGCAGCTCTCCCAATCCTGGGAAGAGCTTCCGCTGATCTTCGAATCCAGCGCGGTGAAGGGCTCAGGGCGGGATGCGATCCTCGGTTTCATCGAAAAAACCAACGC
>JAHEEC010000168.1 GCA_024640885.1 Bacteroidota bacterium
ATCACCTTTCCCTCCTCCTCTATCCTGTTCTCGATTATTTTAAACACAATGCCGTCATCCATGGTCAGGACCACGCATGCTTCGCCGGTCTTCAACCCTTTCCAGTCCAGCACATATTCACCGGTCACCCATGCTTTCTCCGGGATGGGAAGCATGGAATCCCCCTGAAGCTGGAATGTTCTGTATTTCTTCTCACCCGAAAGAAAGGGTAGCTGGAACACCTGCAATGCACCAATGTATTCAGGATCAGCAAAACCATTGGTGTATCCGGCCTGGGCTTTCACGGGGACCAGTTCGATGTTCTCCTGGTTATGGGCATTTACCGTGGAGGCAAGGATCCGCAGGTTCCCTCCCCTTAAGAATACATCTTCTCCCTGCTCCAGCTGCCTCAGCTGAGTTTCACTGAGCTTTGAAAGGTCCACTTTAAGCAGGGTGTCTATGGCGATCTTATAGTAATCCGAAAAGAGAAGGAGCACATCCAGCCCGGGTTGTGCCACCCTGTTCTCATAACCACTTAAGGTAGAACGCTTCATCCGGAGTAATGCGGCCACCTCGTCCTGCGTAAACTTCTTACGCTTTCTCAACAGTTTGATATTCGAATCAAAATACATGTTAAAACAATATTTATGCTTGTATATAAAAGTACCTATGATTATATTGTAATCAAGAAAATGATCATAAACTAATCAAAGATAATAAAAAAATTGATACGGAGTGTAGTACATATGGACCTGGATACATTTTTTGTGTCTGTAGAACGCTTAATGAACAGCGGGCTTGAAGGAAAACCCGTAATCATCGGTGGCATGTCGGACCGGGGTGTGGTATCCAGCTGCAGTTACGAGGCCAGGCAGTTCGGGGTGCATTCGGCCATGCCCATGAAGATGGCACGTGCACTCTGCAACGAAGCCATTGTGATCAGGGGGGATATGGATGCCTACAGCAGGCACTCCAGGATGGTTACCGAGATTATCGCGGAACAGGCACCCATGTATGAGAAGGCATCCATTGATGAACACTACCTGGATATTACCGGGATGGATCGTTTTTTCGGATGTATGCAGTGGACCCAGGAACTCAGGCAGCGTATTATTAAGGAGACAGGTCTGCCCATTTCCTGCGGACTCTCAACAAATAAAACAGTTTCAAAGATTGCCACAGGTGAGGCCAAACCCAATGGGGAGATAGAGATCCCCGGTGGCCAGGAGAAGGGCTTCCTCTCCCCTCTTTCCATCCGGAAGATTCCCATGATCGGGAACCGCACCTTCCACCTCCTGCGCTCCATGGGTATTGGCACCATCGGCACCCTGGGGCAGATTCCCATGGAGATGATGGAGAGCCTGCTGGGAAAGAACGGCCTGGTGATCTGGAAAAAAGCCAACGGCATTGACCCCACTCCCGTGATCCAGTATTCCGAACGGAAATCCATCGGGAGCGAACGAACCTTCCAGCGGGATACCATGGATATGGCCGGACTGCACGACCTGCTCACCTCCATGGTGGAGAAGCTGGCTTTCCAGCTGCGTAAAGAAGAGAAGCTCGCCTCCATTGTGACTGTGAAGATCCGTTATTCGAATTTTGACACCCATACCCTGCAGAAACGGATCGCCTATACCTCTTTTGACCATGTGCTGATGCCGGTTGCCAGGGAGTTGTTTGACCGCCTTTACCAGCGGCGCATGCTGATCCGCCTGGTGGGGGTCCGCTTCTCCGGCCTGATCAGGGGTGTTCAGCAGCTGAACCTGTTTGAAGATACCACGGAGATGGTGCATCTCTACCTGGCACTGGACAAACTGCGCAGGCGCTATGGTTCCGATTCGGTCAAGCGGGCCAGTGGCATACAGCTTCACGACCTGGAGGAGCAAATTTCCCGGTCACAGCAGCAGAAGAGCATCTCTTCCCCCGAAGATCGCCAGCAGATCGATAACCTGAAGAATCGGCGTTACCGCTACTGGCACCGGTGAAAATGTACTTGAATTGTCATTCATATTATAGCCTTCGGTATGGGACCATGGCGGTGGAGACGCTGGTGGAACGTGCGGCCGGAATGGGAATAGACGCACTGACCCTGACCGATATCAATAACTCCACGGGCATGGTCGATTTTGTAAGAGCATGCCACCGGCACGGGGTTCACTCCATGGGCGGGATCGAATTCCGCAATGGCGATACCTACCTCTATACGGGCATTGCGCGCAACACACGCGGTTTCAGGGAGCTGAACAGTTTTCTTTCCTATCACAACCAGTCGGAACTGCCCCTGCCCGAACGTGCCCCGCCCCTGGAGGATGTATGGTTCATCTATGATTTCACTAAGAACCCCTGGCAGGGGGGAAAAGGAAGCAGCGCGAAGCTGCGCGACCAGGAGCTTATCGGGGTGCGGCCGGGCGAGGTGAACAGGCTGCTCAGCTCCCGGTGGAACAGGGATCCTGACAGGCTGGTGATACGGCACCCGGTGTCTTTCCTTCATAAGCAGGACCATGCGCTGCACCGGCACCTGAGAGCCATCGACCATAACATCCTCCTGAGCCAGCTGAAGCCGGGGCAGATGGCTGATGAAAGTGAAGTCCTGCTCTCCCCCGACCTGCTGCGCTGCGCCTACAATGAGCTCCCCCATATCAGGAGGAATACGGAGGAACTGCTGAAGGATTGCCGGATCGATTTTGATTTCACCACAGTCAAGAATAAGAAAACCTTTACCGGGACGGCCCAGGACGACAGGGTCCTGCTGCAAAAACTGGCCATGGATGGCATGGAATACCGCTATGGGAAAGAGAACCGGGAGGCCATAAAACGGATCAGGCATGAACTGGAGATCATCGACAAACTTGGTTTCTCCTCCTATTTCCTGATCACCTGGGATGTGATCCGCTACTCCATGTCGAGGGGCTTCTACCATGTGGGAAGGGGCAGTGGGGCCAACTCCATTGTGGCCTACTGCCTGCGGATCACCGATGTGGACCCCATTGACCTGGACCTCTATTTTGAACGTTTTATCAATCCCAAACGAACCAGTCCGCCCGACTTTGATATCGATTTTTCCTGGAAGGAGCGGGATGAGGTGCTCGACTATATTTTCAAGCGCTACGGGCGCAAGCATACCGCATTGATCGGGACCATTTCCACTTTCCGGGACCGCTCCATATTCCGGGAGCTGGGCAAGGTGTATGGCCTGCCCAAAGAGGAGATCGACCTGCTGGTAAAAGATCCCGGAAGCGATTTGAATGAAAATCATATCACCCAGAATATTTACGAGGCCGGGAGCCGCCTGATGGATTTTCCCAACCTGAGGAGCATTCATGCCGGCGGGGTGCTGATCTCGGAAGAGCCCCTGTGCACGTATACTGCCCTGGATATGCCTCCCAAAGGACTTCCCACCACCCAGTGGGATATGTATGTGGCCGAAACACTGGGTTTCGAGAAGCTGGATATTCTCAGTCAGCGTGGCATCGGTCATATAAAGGAGTGTGCAGAACTGGTCCGCCGGAACCGGGGACTGCAAGTGGATGTGCACCGGGTGAATGATTTTAAAAAGGACCGGAAAGTACTTGAGCAGCTTCAATCCGGTGAAACCAACGGTTGTTTCTATATCGAGAGTCCGGCCATGCGCGGATTGCTCACCAAGCTTCGCTGCGACAGCTACCGTACCCTGGTGGCGGCCAGTTCCATCATCCGGCCGGGGGTGGCACAGTCGGGGATGATGCGTGAATATATACACCGCTTTCACCACCCCGGTTCATTTGAGTACCTCCATCCCATTATGGAGGAACAATTGAAGGAGACCTTTGGGGTGATGGTTTACCAGGAGGATGTGATCAAGGTCTGTCATCATTTTGCCGGTCTGGACCTGGCAGATGCGGATGTGCTTCGGCGGGCCATGAGTGGGAAGTACCGTTCCAGGAAAGAGTTTGACCGGATTGCAGATCGTTTTTTCGACAACTGCCGCCAGAGGGGATATCCCGACGAGCTCACCCGCGAAGTATGGCGGCAGATCTCTTCCTTTGCCGGGTACTCGTTTTCCAAAGCCCACTCGGCCTCCTTTGCGGTGGAGAGCTTCCAGTCGCTCTACCTGAAGGCCCATTACCCCCTGGAATTTATGACTGCGGTGATCAATAATTTCGGGGGATATTACCGCACCTGGGTCTATTTTAATGAAGCACGCCGCTGGGGGGGCATCATCCACCTTCCCTGCGTGAACCGGAGCGACTACAAGACTTCCATCCAGGGCAAGGATATTTTTATCGGCTTCATTCATGTGGAGAACCTGGAGCAGCAGGTTGCAGGAATGATTTGCGGGGAACGGGAGAATAAGGGCCCATTCAGGAGCCTGGAGGATTTCCTGGAACGCGTGCCCCTGGGGCTTGAGCAAGTGATTATCCTGATCCGCATCTCCGCGCTTCGCTTTACCGGGAAAAGCAAGAAGGAGCTTTTATGGGATGCGCACCTGGTGCTGGGAAACCGTAAAAAAAGGGATCCCATGCGGGAACTCTTCCCCGTGCAGAAACGGGAATTCACCCTGCCCGAACTGGAGCAGAGTTCTCTTGAGAACAGCTACGATGAGCTGGAGATCCTTGGCTTTGCAGTGACCATCCCTGCCTTCGAGCTGCTAAAGACCGCATTTCGCGGGGAGATCCTCTCCCGGCAGATGCTGGAGCACCTGGGGAAGAAGGTACGTATGCTGGGCAATCTTGTTACCATTAAGCACGTGCGTACCAAACACAAACAGTGGATGAATTTTGGCACCTTCCTGGATGCGGAGGGAGAATTTTTTGATGTGGTCAATTTTCCGGATTCACTGAAGCGGCACCCCTACAGGGGAAATGGCATCTACCTGCTTTATGGTGAAATTACCGAAGAGTTTGGATTTCCGGGGATGACCGTGGAGAAGATGGCCAGGCTCCCGTACAGACCGGATCCCCGCTACTAGCTACCGGGCACTGTCACGTATCCAGCCGCTTAATGCTGAGCACCCCCTTCACTTTCTTCATTTTGCGGACAAGTGCCTCGAGATGCTGCGTATCCTTAACGAAAAGCGTGAGGCTGCCCTCGAACATCCCGTCATTGGATTCAATGGAGATGGATCGCATATTCACCTGCAGGTCCCTCGAGATCACATCCGAGATATTGCTTACGATCCCCAGGTCATCCATCCCTGTAATACGCAGGTTAACAGGGAAAAACGCACCCCTGTCACTGCTGTTCCAACGTGCCTTTACCACCCGGTAGCCGTAGCGTGAAAGCAACTGCTGCGCATTGGGACAGTTGGTCCGGTGGATGGTGATTCCCGAGCCGACGGTTACAAAGCCAAAAA
>JAHEEC010000014.1:0-38737 GCA_024640885.1 Bacteroidota bacterium
TATGGATTGAAGCCGGAAACCGTTCATCAGATCAGCGAATCAATCTGGATTGATTCATCTGCAGTGAGAAAGATCCGCCTGGACAGCATCAGCTTCAGGGATCTTCTCAGGCACCCGTACCTGGGAATTGAAGATGTGCGGGCCCTGATCCGTTACAGGGACTACAGGGGCCATATTGCCTCCCCGGAGGAACTTTATGAGAACTTCATATTACCCGATTCGACCCTGGAAAGGGTTCGTCCCTATCTTTATTGCGGGAATTGATCAACATCTTATATGGAATGTTGCCTTGCACTTGTTTTTTTTATATTTTTATGGAGAGATGATGAATGGTTTGTCAAAATTCCTGGATCTACTATAAATTAATACTGCTGTCAATTTCAGTCTGCTTAAAAAATCATTGAGTTTAGTTGAATATTAGGAATGGATTTTCTAAATTTGCGGCTCGAAAATTAAAAAAGATTGAAATGATTGTAATTCCCATTAAAGAGGGTGAGAATATTGAAAGGGCTTTAAAAAAGTTCAAGCGCAAGTTCGAGAAGACAGGTGTTGTGAAGGAGCTGAGAAACCGTCAGGCATTTGCAAAACCTTCAGTAACAAAGCGTCAGCAGAAACTTAAGGCCATCTATATTCAGCAATTGCAGCAGCAAGAAGATTAAGTCTCCGGGATTTTGGCAGAAGATGAATAGCTGCCCATGGCCAGGATTGAAGAATTTCTTTTATACCTGAAAGCGGAGAAGAGGTATGCGGCGCATACCCTCAAAGCTTACAAGACCGATTTAGATCAATTCCATGCTTTTTGTCACCATGGTGACCGGGAAGGCATGGATTTGCATTTTAGAACCATCCGGTCATGGGTGGTCTCTCTCATGGATTCGGGCTACTCCCCCAGGACCGTCCATCGCAAACTCACCTCTCTGAGGAGTTACTGCAAATACCTGATCCGGCTGGGCGACCTGGACTCCAATCCCACGGACCGGGTGCTTAAACCAAGACTGAACAAGCGCGTGCCCTCGTTCGTGGATGAGCCCAGCATGGACCGCCTGCTTGATGATTATGATTTTGGTGAAAATTTCACCGGGATCAGGAACAGGCTGGTGATGGATCTGCTGTATCAGACGGGTATGCGCAGAAATGAGTTAATCGGATTGACAGCGGGTTCGTTGAACCTTGAGGGGGAGAGCATCAGGGTGCTGGGCAAACGGGGAAAGGAAAGGATCATCCCCCTGGGTCATGAACTGGCGATCTCCCTTACCCGTTATTTGGCCCTGCGTCCCCAACCGGCCGGGGAACCCGGTCATGATTATCTTCTGGTCACAGAGAAGGGGCGGCCGCTTTATGATAAGCTGGTCTACAGAATCGTCAATCAATACCTCTCCCTGGTGACCACCCTTGATAAAAAGAGTCCCCATGTGCTGCGGCACACCTTTGCCACACACATGTTGAACCGGGGTGCCGATCTGAATGCCATCAAAGAATTGCTCGGGCATGCGAACCTTTCGGCCACTCAGGTGTATACCCATAACACGTTCAAGAAGTTAAAGTCTATTTATAATCAGGCCCACCCAAGGGCCTAAAAAGAAGGAGGTGCCTATGAACATTAAGATGCATTCTATCCGTTTTGATGCGGATAAGAAGCTGTTGGAATTCGTTGACACGAAGGTGAAGAAGCTGCCAACCGTATATGACGATATACTGGGCGCAGAAGTATTTCTCAGGCTTGACAAAGACACAACCGACAGGGAAAATAAACTGGTGGAGATCAAGCTTGATGTGAAAGGGCAAACTGTATTTGCCAAGAAGCAATGCAAGACGTTTGAGGAAGCAACTGATCTTTCGGTTGAGGCTTTAAAGAAGCAACTTGTAAGACGAAAGCAGAAAATAAGAAAAAAATAGTCCCATTAAAATCTGTTGAAAAGGCTGCTCCGGCAGCTTTTTTTATGCCTTTCAAAAAAGAGACATATTTTTTTGTGATATAATCAAAATATTCATACATTTGCGAACCGATTTTGGAGGGTATATTTCATTGACGTTCTTTGTATGCCGATGTAGCTCAGTTGGTCAGAGCAGCTGATTTGTAATCAGCAGGTCGTGGGTTCGAATCCCTCCATCGGCTCTGATTATTTTTGTGGCGTACTTTAATTATTGAAAAATAGGGGAGATACCAAAGTGGCCAACTGGGGTAGACTGTAAATCTACTGTCGTACGACTTCGGAGGTTCGAATCCTTCTCTCCCCACGAGTACTTTGTAGTGATCGGGATAAAAGGATCACGAGCATCAACGATGCGAGTAATCCTTCTCTCCCCACTTACTCTTTGAGAAATCAAGCGGGAATAGCTCAGTTGGTAGAGCACAACCCTTCCAAGGTTGGGGTCGCGAGTTCGAGCCTCGTTTCCCGCTCAAACCTTGAGTAAGCCGATGTAGCTCAGGGGTAGAGCGCTTCCTTGGTAAGGAAGAGGTCCCGGGTTCAATTCCCGGCATTGGCTCTGAATATTGTAAAATAGTAAACGTAAACAAGTACCTAATTAATTTAAATTAAGTTATGGCTAAGGAAAAATTTGACAGGTCCAAACCGCACGTCAATATCGGTACCATCGGTCACGTTGACCACGGTAAAACCACATTGACCGCTGCTATTACCCAGGTCCTTGCAAAAAAGGGTCTCTCTGAAATCAGGAGCTTTGACTCTATTGACAATGCACCCGAAGAGAAAGAGCGTGGTATTACCATTAACACTGCTCACGTTGAATACCAAACAGCGAACCGTCACTATGCGCACGTTGACTGTCCGGGTCACGCTGACTATGTGAAGAACATGGTTACAGGTGCTGCACAGATGGACGGAGCGATCATTGTGGTTGCAGGAACTGACGGTCCTATGCCTCAGACACGGGAACACATCCTCCTGGCACGCCAGGTGAACGTGCCCAAGATCGTTGTTTTCCTGAACAAGGTGGACATGGTGGACGATCCGGAATTGCTCGAACTTGTTGAAATGGAAATTCGTGAATTGCTGGATTTCTATGAGTTTGACGGCGACAACGCCCCTGTGATTCACGGATCTGCACTGGGTGCACTCAACGGAGAAGCCAAGTGGGAAGAGAAGGTGATGGAATTGATGGATGCGGTTGATACCTATATTCCCATTCCTCCACGCGAAATCGAGAAGCCATTCCTGATGCCAGTGGAAGATGTATTCTCGATCACAGGACGCGGTACTGTGGCTACCGGCCGGATCGAAACTGGTGTGGTGAACACCGGTGATGAGGTAAACCTCATTGGCCTTGGCGCTGAAGGAAAAAAGACTGTTGTAACCGGCGTGGAAATGTTCCGCAAGATCCTCGATCGGGGAGAGGCTGGTGACAACGTGGGTCTGTTGCTTCGTGGTGTGGATAAAAAGGAGATCAAGAGGGGTATGGTTATTGCCAAGCCCGGATCGATCACCCCCCACACCGAGTTCAAGGCACAGGTCTATGTACTTAAAAAAGAAGAAGGTGGACGCCATACTCCCTTCCATAACAACTATCGTCCTCAATTCTACCTTAGAACACTGGATGTAACCGGTGAGATCATGCTTCCCGAGGGAACTGAGATGGTAATGCCTGGTGATGACGTGGAGATCAAGGTAACCCTGATCTATCCCGTTGCTATCAACGTCGGACTCCGCTTCGCCATCCGTGAAGGTGGAAGAACGGTTGGTGCCGGTCAGGTGATTAGCATTGAGGTCTAGGATTACCAAACTTGAAGGATAGGGAGCTCGGGTCGTGAAATAATGAACCCGGCTTCTCTATTTAGATACACTGATCACATGGCAAGATGCCATAACGCATTGCATATTGTGGTACACGGGTGTAGCTCAGTTGGTAGAGCACTGGTCTCCAAAACCAGGTGTCGGGCGTTCGAGTCGCTCCTCCCGTGCAAATATTAATAATGATGAAGAGAATAGTTAACTACCTGAAGGAATCCTATAATGAACTGGTGCACAAAGTGACCTGGCCCACTTGGAAAGATCTTCAAAGCAGTGCACTTGTTGTCATGGTTGCGTCTCTGATTTTTGCCCTCATTGTCTTCGCCATGGATATTTCTTTTCAGAAGATCCTTGAAGGCATTTATAAATTAGTGTAATCCATGAGCAATCTGGAAAAGAAGTGGTACGTTCTCAGGGCTATAGGCGGCAAGGAGAAGAAGGCCAAAGAGTATCTTGAAAGTGAAATAAACAGGCTGAACCTGCAGGACTACATTGAGCAGGTGCTGATACCGACGGAGAAGGTATACCAGATCCGCAACGGAAAAAAGATCAGCAAGGAGCGCAATTATTTCCCGGGTTATGTATTGGTAGAGGCCGCCCTCACAGGTGAAATCCCCCATATCCTCAGAAATATCCCCAATATCATCGGGTTTCTTGGCTCCGAAGGAGACCAGGCTCCCACGCCCCTCAGGCCGTCTGAAGTGAACAGGATCCTTGGAAAGGTGGATGAACTGTCTGCCAGTGACGAGGAGATTACCGTACCATTTTTCGTGGGTGAATCCGTGAAGGTGATCGATGGTCCGTTCAACAGCTTCACGGGCATCATCGAAGAGGTGAATGATGAGAAGAAAAAGCTCAAAGTGATGGTGAAGATCTTTGGTCGCAAAACACCGCTGGAACTGAGCTTTATGCAAGTAGAAAAAGAAGGTTAATAAATTAAGAGATTACAATTTCCGGACAATGATATATCCCATGAATGCTTCCTGTATGGTTGTCAACGAATTGTAAGCGGTAAGTATATAAACAGTTAAATAAAATGGCAAAAGAAGTAGAAGGCTTAATCAAGTTGCAAATCAGGGGTGGTGCTGCTAATCCATCCCCTCCCGTGGGGCCCGCACTGGGTGCCAAGGGTGTCAACATCATGGAGTTCTGCAAGCAGTTTAATGGCAGGACCCAGGAGCAGGCCGGGAAACTATTGCCAGTGATCATTACCGTTTTTTCCGATAAGTCCTTTGAATTTATCGTAAAAACACCCCCGGTGGCGGTTCAGTTGCTTGAATTGGCAAAGATCAAGAGTGGATCTGCTGAATCCAACAGGGTGAAGGTAGCAAGCGTTTCCTGGGAACAGGTGCGCCAGATTGCTGAGGCAAAGATGCCCGACCTGAACGCGTTTACTGTGGAGTCTGCTATGAGAATGGTTGCCGGTACCGCAAGGAGTATGGGAATTTCTGTAAAAGGAGAATTTCCGTCTAACAATTAATTCGTGTGAAAGATGAGTAGACTTACTAAAAACAGGAAGTTAGCTTTAGAAAAGTTAGACAAGGACCAACAATACACCATTGGTGATGCTTCAAGCCTTGTGAAGGAGATGACCAGCACTAAATTTGACGCTTCGGTAGATATCGATGTGCGGTTGGGTGTTGATCCCAGGAAAGCAAACCAGATGGTTCGTGGCGTTGTGACCCTGCCCCATGGAACGGGCAAAGAAGTCAGGGTTCTGGTGCTGTGTACTCCCGAGAAGGAAGAAGAAGCAAAACAGGCAGGAGCCGACTATGTGGGGCTTGATGACTATATCGAGAAGATCGAAAAGGGTTGGACCGATATGGATGTAATTATCACCATGCCCCCCGTAATGGCTAAGATTGGTAAACTCGGCCGTGTGCTGGGTCCCAGGGGCCTGATGCCCAATCCCAAGAGTGGTACGGTAACCATGGAAATCGGTAAGGCCGTTGAAGATGTGAAGATGGGAAAAATCGATTTCAAGGTTGACAAATACGGTATCGTCCATACCTCTATTGGTAAGGTATCCTTTACTGCAGAGAAAATAGCTGAAAATGCCCGTGAGTTCATTCAAACGATCATCAAGCTAAAACCCACTGCAGCCAAAGGGACCTATATCAAGAGTATCTACCTCTCCAGTACTATGAGTCCTGGGATCAAGGTAGATCCTAAAGCTATCGAAGATTAATAATCGCTAAAGTGTCTCAATATAATGAGAAGAGAAGAAAAGGAAGTAATCATTGATAATCTTGCAGGTCGCTTGAACGGCACCAGGCATTTTTATCTCACCGATATTTCGGAGCTGAATGCCGAGGAAACATCGAAACTGAGAAGGAAGTGCTATGAGCGGGAGATCAGCCTTCTGGTTGTCAAGAATACATTACTCCGAAAAGCAATGGAGAAGTCCAATGGCGACTTTGACCAACTCTACGACGTATTGAAAGATTCTACCTCCATCATGTTCTGTGAAACAGGGAATGTCCCTGCCAAACTGATCAAGGAGTTCAGGAAAACAATGGAAAGACCGATCCTGAAGGCCGCTTTCGTGGAAGAATCGATCTATGTCGGGGATGACCAGTTAGAAGCGCTCTCCAATATTAAATCGAAAAATGAGTTGCTTGCCGATCTGCTTGCACTGTTGCAGTCACCTGCTTCGAACCTGGTTTCTGCGCTTGCATCAAGCGGGTCAAAAATGGCCGGCGCGCTCAAAACTTTATCAGAAAAAGAAAATTAAACACATTAAAAATCAATAAAATGGCTGACGTTAAAAAAATCGCTGATCAGTTGGTCGAACTGACCGTTAAAGAAGTTAATGAATTGCTTGCAGTGCTTAAGGAAGAGCATGGAATTGAACCCGCAGCTGCTGCCGTAGCTGTAGCTGGACCTGCTGCCGGTGGCGAAAGTGCTGCCGCTGAAGAAAAAACCGAGTTTGATGTGATCCTGAAAGCTCCGGGTGGAGCCAAGCTGCAGATTGTGAAGCTTGTGAAGGAACTGACCGGCCTCGGACTTAAAGAAGCAAAAGCTGTAGTTGATTCCGCCCCTGCTCCTGTGAAAGAGGGAGTTAGCAAGGATGAAGCCGAATCTCTCAAATCCCAATTAGAAGAAGCTGGAGCAGAAGTTGAGCTTAAATAATAGGGCAATCGCATTATCCACTTACAGGTTTAGATTCCCATACCGGGAGTCTAAGCCTTTTTGCAATTTAATGTTCACACCTTAATACCGGGATTAAAACGCGATGTCAATGCCAAATAAAAATCAAGACCGAATTAGTTTTGCTTCCATTAAAAATCAACTGGAATATCCTGATTTTCTGGAAGTGCAATTGAAATCATTTCATGATTTCTTTCAACTGGAAACCACCCCTGAGAACAGAAAAGTCGAAGGATTGTACCAGGTTTTCCAGGAGAACTTCCCGATTACCGACACAAGAAACAATTTTGTACTGGAGTTTATCGATTATACCATCGATCCGCCAAGGTATTCCATTGATGAGTGTATCGAGCGGGGGCTTACTTTCAGTGTTCCGCTGAAGGCCAAGTTAAAACTCTACTGTACAGATCCTGAACACGAGGATTTTGATACGGTGATCCAGGATGTCTACCTTGGAACCGTTCCCTACATGACCGACAGGGGCGTATTCATTATCAACGGGGCTGAAAGGGTCGTGGTATCGCAGTTGCACCGCTCACCGGGGGTTTTCTTTGGACAGAGTGTCCATGCAAACGGCACCAAGCTCTATTCGGCCAGGATCATCCCGTTTAAAGGTTCGTGGATCGAGTTTGCAACAGACATCAACAATGTGATGTATGCATACATCGACCGCAAGAAAAAATTACCCGTCACCACCCTGCTCAGGGCCATCGGGTATGAAAGTGATAAGGATGTGCTTGAGATCTTCGGGCTCGCCGACGAGATCAAGGTATCCAAAACAGGTCTTAAAAAACTGGTAGGCCGTAAACTGGCTGCCCGGGTGCTGAAGAGCTGGATCGAAGACTTTGTGGATGAAGATACAGGGGAGGTGGTTTCCATTGAACGCAACGAGGTGATCATTGACCGGGAGACCGTCCTTGAAAATGAGCACATCGACGAGATTATCGATTCGGGGACCAAGACCATCCTGCTCCATAAGGATACGGCCAATATCTCTGACTTTGCGATCATCTACAACACACTTCAGAAGGATCCGTGTAACTCGGAGAAGGAAGCTGTCATGCACATCTACAGGCAGCTGCGGAACGCCGAACCACCGGATGAACCCACTGCAAGGGACGTGATCGATAAACTTTTCTTTTCGGATAAAAGGTATGACCTGGGTGAAGTGGGACGTTACAGGCTCAACAAGAAGCTGGGCCTGGAGACCGACATGACCAACAGGGTGCTTACCAGGGAGGATATCATTCAGATCATTAAATACCTCATTGAGCTGATCAACTCCAAAACCGACGTGGACGACATTGACCACCTGAGCAACAGGCGGGTACGGACTGTGGGTGAACAACTCATGAACCAGTTCAGCGTAGGGCTTGCACGGATGGCAAGAACCATTCGCGAACGAATGAATGTTCGTGATAATGAAGTATTTACACCCACTGACCTGATCAACTCCAAGACCCTCTCTTCGGTGATCAATTCATTCTTCGGAACCAACCAGCTGTCACAGTTCATGGACCAGACCAATCCCCTGGCCGAAATGACCCACAAGCGCCGTATGTCGGCACTGGGTCCCGGAGGACTTTCAAGGGAGAGGGCAGGTTTCGAGGTGCGTGACGTGCATTATACCCATTATGGGAGGTTATGTCCCATTGAGACCCCGGAAGGACCCAACATCGGGCTCATCTCATCCCTTTGTGTGTTTGCCCGGATCAGCGAACTTGGATTTATCGAGACCCCTTACCGGAAAACGGAAGGTGGAAAAGTGGAACTCTCCAACAAGGGTGTGGTATACCTGAGCGCCGAGGAGGAAGAGGGACAGTTGATTGCCCAGGCCAATGCGCCTTTGAATGATGATGGTTCCTTTGTGAATCCCAAGGTGAAGGCCAGGTATGAAGCCGACTACCCGCTGGCAGAGAAAAACGATGTGGTCCTCATGGACGTGGCGCCCAACCAGATCGCTTCCATCGCGGCTTCGCTCATCCCGTTCCTGGAGCATGATGATGCCAACAGGGCCCTGATGGGATCGAACATGATGCGCCAGGCCGTTCCGCTGATCTATCCCGAGGCACCCGTAGTGGGGACCGGGATCGAGCTGAATGTGGTGCGCGATTCCAGGTTGCAGGTCAGGGCAGAGGAGGATGGCGTGGTTGAGTTTGTGGATGCCAATGAAATTGTGGTCAGGTACGAACGCAGTGAAGATGAACGGTTTGTCAGGTTCGATGATGACGTGAAGCGGTACAAGCTTCCCAAATTCAGAAAGACCAACCAGAATACATGTGTGAACCTGAACCCCATTGTCCGCAAGGGACAGAAACTCAAGAAAGGGGATATTCTCACACAGGGCTATGCCACCCAGCAGGGTGAACTGGCCCTGGGAAGGAACCTGATGGTGGCTTTCATGCCATGGAAAGGATATAACTTTGAGGATGCCATTGTGGTTTCCGAAAGACTTGTAAGGGAAGATGTATTCACCTCCATCCATGTAGATGAATATCTGCTGGAGGTAAGGGATACAAAGCGTGGACTGGAGGAACTGACCTCTGATATCCCGAATGTGAGCGAAGAGGCCACCAAGAACCTGGATGAGAACGGTCTCATCAGGATCGGAGCCGAAGTAACACCCGGAGATATCCTCATTGGAAAGATCACCCCCAAGGGCGAGTCAGATCCCTCCCCGGAGGAGAAGCTCCTGAGGGCGATTTTCGGGGACAAGGCCGGTGATGTGAAGGATGCCTCACTGAAAGCAGGCCCCTCTCTCTACGGGGTTGTGATCGATAAGAAACTCTTCTCCCGGACCGTCAAGGAAAGGAAATCCAGGCCTGCCACCAAGCAGATCCTGGAGAAGATCGAGGAAGAATACAGCCGGAACATTACCGAACTTAAGGGTCAGCTCATCGACAAGCTCTTTGAACTTGTCAATGGAAAGACTTCGCAGGGTGTGAAGGATTTCCTGAACGTGGACGTGATCCCCAAGGGGACCAAGTTTACCCAGAAGCAACTTCAGGACCTGGATTATGCCAATGTGAATCCAACCAAATGGACCACCGACAAGCATAAGAACGACCTGATCAGGGACCTTCTCCATAACTACGTGATCAAGTTCAAGGAGGTTGACAGCCTTTATAAAAGGAAAAAGCACAGCATTACCAGTGGGGATGAGTTGCCGACCGGCATTATTCAGCTGGCCAAAGTGTATGTAGCCAAGAAGCGGAAGATCACCGTGGGTGACAAGATGGCAGGACGGCACGGGAACAAGGGTATTGTGGCCAAGATCGTCCGTTCGGAAGATATGCCGTTCCTCGAGGACGGAACTCCCGTGGACATCGTGCTGAATCCCCTTGGTGTTCCTTCAAGGATGAACCTGGGTCAGATCTACGAGACTGTGCTGGGATGGGCCGGGATTAAACTGGATATGAAGTTCGCCACTCCCATCTTTGACGGTGCCAAGATCGAACAGATCAATGAGCTTACAGATAAGGCAGGTGTTCCAAGGTATGGAAAGACCCACCTCTATGACGGCGGTACCGGCGAGCGATTCGACCAGCCTGCCACTGTGGGTGTGATCTACATGCTGAAGCTTGGTCACATGGTTGAAGATAAGATGCATGCCAGGAGCATAGGTCCCTACTCCCTGATCACCCAGCAACCCCTGGGTGGTAAGGCTCAGTTCGGGGGACAGCGTTTTGGTGAAATGGAGGTATGGGCCCTGGAAGCTTTTGGGGCTGCCAATATCCTTCAGGAGATCCTGACCGTGAAGTCAGACGACGTGATCGGACGGGCCAAGGCCTATGAAGCCATCGTAAAGGGTGAGCCCATGCCAACTCCCGGAATCCCTGAATCGCTGAACGTGCTGTTGCACGAACTGCGCGGACTGGGATTGAGTGTGAACCTGGTTTAATCTTGCTTTTACAGGTTTCGGCCTGGTTATTCAGAGTATTAGAAACGATAAAATAGACGCATCTATGTCATTCAGGAAAGACACCAAAATAAAGAGCAGCAGTTTCACCAAAATTTCCATTGGACTGGCCTCACCCGAGGAGATCCTTGAACGTTCAAGCGGAGAGGTCCTGAAACCCGAAACCATCAACTACCGGACCTACAAGCCGGAGCGGGATGGCCTTTTTTGTGAAAGGATTTTCGGACCGGTGAAGGATTACGAGTGTCATTGCGGCAAATACAAACGGATCAGGTACAAAGGTATCGTCTGTGACCGCTGCGGTGTGGAAGTTACGGAGAAAAAAGTGCGCCGTGAGCGCATGGGCCACATCTCACTGGTGGTGCCTGTGGCACACATCTGGTATTTCCGCTCACTGCCCAATAAGATAGGGTATTTGCTGGGACTTCCCACCAAAAAGCTGGATTCCATCATCTATTATGAAAGGTATGTGGTGATCAACCCGGGCATCAAACAGGCCGACGGGGTGAATTACCTCGATTTCCTTACCGAGGATGAGTACCTGGATATCCTGGCCACACTGCCCAAGGAGAATCAGGTGCTGGAGGATGACCATCCGGATAAATTCATTGCCGGGATGGGAGCCGAAGGCCTGCATCAATTGCTCTCCAGGCTCAACCTGGATGAACTCTCCTATTCACTGCGCCATAAAGCGGGGACAGAGACTTCCCAGCAGCGGAAGAATGAAGCGCTGAAAAGGTTGCAGGTTGTGGAGGCATTTCGTGCATCCACCGGCGTGAACCGACCCGAATGGATGATCGTGAAGGTGGTCCCCGTGATCCCCCCGGAATTAAGGCCGCTGGTCCCCCTTGATGGAGGCCGCTTTGCCACTTCGGACCTGAACGACCTTTACCGCAGGGTGATCATCCGGAACAACCGGTTGAAGCGCCTGATCGAGATCAAGGCACCTGAAGTGATTCTCCGCAATGAGAAGAGGATGCTGCAGGAAGCTGTGGATTCACTGTTTGACAATTCAAGGAAGGCCAACGCGGTGAAAACCGACGCCAACCGCCCCCTTAAATCACTTTCCGACAGTCTGAAAGGGAAACAGGGCCGGTTCCGCCAGAACCTCCTGGGTAAAAGGGTGGATTATTCGGCCCGTTCCGTGATCGTGGTGGGTCCTGAGCTGCAGCTGCACGAGTGCGGACTGCCCAAGGACATGGCTGCAGAGCTTTACAAACCCTTTATTATCAGGAAGCTGATCGAGCGCGGGATCGTCAAGACCGTGAAATCGGCCAAGAAGATCGTGGATCGCAAGGACCCGGTGGTCTGGGATATCCTGGAAAATGTATTGAAAGGACACCCTGTGTTGCTGAACCGTGCACCTACGCTGCACAGGCTCGGTATACAGGCCTTTCAGCCCAAACTGATCGAAGGCAAGGCCATCCAGTTGCACCCGCTGGTATGTACTGCCTTTAACGCTGACTTTGACGGTGACCAGATGGCGGTGCATCTTCCCCTTGGAAATGCAGCCGTACTGGAAGCCCAGATCCTCATGCTGGCATCACACAACATCCTGAATCCTGCCAACGGTGCGCCTATCGCGGTGCCATCCCAGGACATGGTGCTGGGCCTTTACTACATCACAAAGGCAAAACGCAGCACGAAGGAGGAGATTGTGAAGGGAGAAGGGATGCAATTCTACTCCCCCGAGGAGGTGACCATAGCTTACAATGAGGGCAAAGTGAACCTGCATGCCATCATCAAGGTGAGGATCCCAAAACTGGGTAGCGAGAATGGAGAGACAGAGATGATTGAGACCACTGTGGGACGGGTCCTCTTCAATAAATTTGTGCCCCTGGAGATCGGGTTCATCAACGAGTTGCTGACCAAGAAGTCGCTCAGGGACATCATCGGGCGCGTGCTCAAAGTTACCGGCACCGCCAAGACGGCCAAGTTCCTGGATGATATAAAGAGCCTGGGTTATGGAGCAGCATTCAGGGGAGGCCTCTCCTTTAACCTGGATGATGTGATTATTCCGGCAGAAAAGGAGACTTTCGTGGTGGATGGATATTCACAGGTGGACGAAGTGGTGGGCAGCTACAACATGGGTGTGATCACCAACAATGAACGATATAATCAGATCATTGACATCTGGACACATACCAATGCCCGCCTGACAAAGACACTCATGGACCAGTTGAGTTCTGATAAGCAGGGTTTCAACCCCGTATATATGATGCTCGATTCAGGGGCCCGGGGATCCAAGGAGCAGATCCGCCAGCTCTCAGGCATGCGTGGTCTGATGGCCAAGCCCCAGAAATCGGGTTCCACAGGTTCTGAGATCATTGAGAACCCTATTCTCTCCAACTTCAAGGAGGGGCTCTCAGTATTGGAATACTTCATATCCACCCACGGTGCCCGTAAGGGTCTGGCTGATACGGCACTGAAGACTGCCGATGCCGGATACCTGACGCGCCGGCTTGTGGACGTGTCACAGGATGTGATCATCCAGGAGCCAGATTGCGGTACACTTCGCGGGTTGGTGGCATCGGCCATTAAGAAAAGCGAAGAGGTGGTGGAGACCCTGTATGAAAGGATACTCGGACGAACCACAGTACACGATGTATACCATCCCCTTACCGGGGAGATGATCGTCGAATCGGGTGATGAGATCACCGAGGAGATCGCTTCGGTGATCGAGGATTCGCCCATCGAACAGGTGGAGATCCGTTCGGTGCTCACCTGTGAGTCGAAAAAGGGTGTCTGTGCCAAGTGCTACGGACGAAATCTTGCCACCGGTAAGATGGTGCAGATGGGTGAGGCCACTGGTGTGATTGCGGCCCAGTCCATCGGTGAACCTGGTACACAGCTTACGCTGAGGACCTTCCACGTCGGGGGTACCGCTTCCAACATCACATCGGAATCCAATGTGATTTCAAAATATGATGGTGTGGCAGAGATCGAAGAGCTGCGTACGGTGACCTCCACCGACCCGGATACGGGCAATAAGCTGGAGATCGTGATCGGACGGCTGGCCGAATTAAGGGTTGTGGACGAGAATACGGGCATTGCCCTGACCACACATACCATTCCCTATGGTTCCAAACTCTATATCAAGGAAGGTGCAAAGGTGAAGAAAGGAGACCTGATCTGTGAGTGGGATCCTTATAATGCATTGATTATTAGTGAAGTTGCCGGGAAGGTAAGTTTTGATAATGTGATTGAAGGGATCACCTTCCGTGAAGAGTCGGACGAACAGACCGGGTTTAAGGAGAAAGTGATCGTGGAGAGCAGGGACCGTACCAAGAACCCGCTGATCAAGATCCTGGATAACAAGGGGGAGCTCGTAAGGAACTATAACCTTCCTGTGGGTGCCCACATTGCCGTCAGTGAAGGAGATAAGGTGAACGCCGGACAGATCCTGGTGAAGATCCCCAGGGCTGTGGGTAAATCCGGTGACATCACCGGAGGATTGCCTCGGGTAACCGAACTATTTGAAGCACGGAACCCATCCAACCCGGCGGTGGTTTCTGAAATTGACGGGGAGGTTGAGTTTGGAAAGATCAAACGCGGAAACCGCGAGATCATCATCACTTCCAAAGCGGGAGAGGTGAAGAAATACCTGGTACCGCTCTCCAAGCAGATCCTGGTGCAGGAGAACGATTATGTGCGGGCCGGTGTGCCCCTGTCGGACGGGGCCATTACCCCGGCTGATATCCTCGCCATTAAGGGACCCACAAAGGTTCAGGAGTATATTGTCAATGAAGTCCAGGAGGTATACCGGATGCAGGGTGTGAAGATCAACGACAAACACTTTGAGATCATTGTGCGTCAAATGATGCGCAAGGTGGAGATCGTCGATCCGGGCGATACCAAGTTCCTGGAGAAGCAGGTGGTTGACAAGTGGGAGTTCCATAACGAGAACGACTGGATCTATGGAAAAAAGGTGGTGGTTGAACCGGGAGATGCCCAGGATTACAAACCCGGCCAGATCATTACAGCCAGGAAGCTTAGGGATGATAATTCGGTGCTCAGGCGCAAGGATATGAAACTGATCGAAGCCAGGGAGGCGATCCCTGCTACCTCTTCGCAGGTGTTGCAGGGGATCACCAAGGCCGCCCTCCAGACCAACAGCTTCATCTCTGCAGCCTCCTTCCAGGAGACCACGAAGGTTCTGAACGAGGCCGCCATATTTGGCAAGGTTGATCTGCTGGACGGACTGAAGGAGAATGTGATCGTAGGCCACCAGATCCCCGCAGGTACAGGCAACAGGGTCTATCTTAACCTGGTTGTAGGTTCCCGCGAGGAGTATGAGAGGCTTACCGCCGGACATGCCCGCCTGGAAACTTCCGATGAGGAGGAGTTTGTCGAACCCGCCAAGGATTAATTTGTAACATATGGATGAAAAAGCCAAGAAGAACCAGATCAACATTGAGTTGAAGGAGGAAGTGGCCCAGGGCACCTACTCCAACCTGGCGATCATCACCCATTCATCGTCGGAGTTTGTGCTCGACTTTATCAGGGTGATGCCCGGAATTCCAAAAGCTGAGGTAAAATCCAGGGTGATTCTCACCCCGGAACATGCAAAACGCCTGCTGCACGCGCTCACGGATAACATTGAAAAATTCGAGAAGATGCACGGGCCCATCAAGCATATTGAACCCACCAGCGGACCTGTAATCCCCATGAATTTCGGGGGACCCACGGGACAGGCTTAGGATTCTTCAGTCCATACAATCGCAAAGGCCATGCAGCACTTACCGCTGCATGGCTTTTTTTTTGGATCCCCCTCCTGCCGGGAATGACCAGGCCTGGTAGGCGGGAAGTTATGCCATTAAATTATTGCTTGGGCTTTGGGAACATTTCCCTAACTTTATTGGACCCACAACCTATACCATGAAACAACAACAGACCAGGAGAAAATTCATCAAACAATCGGCCCTTTCCACCGCGGGGATTGCCACAGGGATCAATGCTATGGGAGTGCCTTTGGGTGAGCTCCACCCTGCCGCCTCAGATGTGATCAGGATGGGCTTTATCGGAGTTGGGAACAGGGGGTCCCAATTATTGGACCTGTTTCTACAGAATCCTGATTGCAGGATTGTTGCACTTTGTGACGTGTATGAGCCTTATCTACAACGGAGAAGGGACCAGGTTGAACCTAGATACCTGAATGACCTGGGCAACCAGGTTCCTGCAATGGGTGAGAAATTTCCAAAACCGCCCAGGATCTACGGGGATTACAGGAAATTGCTTGAAGATAAGGAGGTAGATGCAGTCTGCATCGCCACTCCTGACCACTGGCATGCCCTGCAAACAGTTCATGCAATCCAGGCAGGTAAAGATGTGTATGTGGAAAAACCACTGACTGCCACAATTTATGAAGGCAGAAAGATGGTAGAGACGCAACAATCAAGCAATCAGGTGGTTGGAGTGGGCCTTAACCGCAGGGGATCAGCAGTTTATCAGAAACTTGCAGGTGAGATTCCTTCCGGAAAAATCGGAAAAGTGACTGTAGGCAGCGCCTTCCGGATCAACAATATGTTTCCCGACGGGATCGGCAGGATGGGTCCGGAGGAACCCCCGAAAGGCCTGGACTGGGATATGTGGCTGGGACCAAGAGCCTTCAGACCTTACCAGTACAATATCTCTCCATACAAATTCCGTTGGTGGAGCAATTATTCTTCCCAGATGGGAAATTGGGGTGTGCATTACATGGATGTGATCCGGTGGTTGCTGGGAGAGACAGCGCCGGTCACCATCAGTGCCCTCGGTGGGAAATATGCGCTTGACCATGATGGGGATATTCCTGATACAATGCAGGTCACCTATGAATTTGCCTCCGGGTCCATTGTTTTATTCTCTATATATGAAGCGAGCAGCGGAGGCATGTTTCCCTGGGGGGAAGTGGAGTTGCGCGGTACCAAAGGGACCCTTCATGCCAGTGAATCGGGGTACAGGATTACCCCGACCACAAAAGGGCAGTTCCAGGGGTGGGAGGAGATGCTGGATCAGGAAGTATATGATGCCAGAGATCAGTTGCTCGGAGACGGGAGCAGTGAAAACAGTACCGCCAGCCTGGTCCGTGACTTTCTTAATTGTGTAAAATCCCGGAACTCCCCCCTGTGTACCCTGGAGGATGGTCACAGGTCCACATCTTTCGCCCACCTGGCTAACATTGCGCTGTCCACCGGGGAGCAGCTTCGGTGGGATCCTGTCCGTGAGCGGTTTGCCAACAGTGAAAAGGCCAATGAATTGCTGCATTATGACTATCGCAAACCGTGGAAATTTTAAATGAATGATCATGAGCTATCACCGGAGGACTTTTATAAAGCATGTCACTACGGCGGCGGCCCTGGTTCCCTTCAGGGGTTTTTTGAGTGCAGGGGATCCGGTGCCGGTTAAGGAAAGATTTCCGATCCGCTTTTTCTCAAAACCACTGGACGGCTATGAGCCATTGTTCATGGTCGAAACCCTTGCGATGGCAGGTATTGAAGGGCTTGATGTGACGGTGAGACCGGGGGGGAGGATCGAGCCAGAACGGGTGGCAGATGACCTCCCCGAGGTGGTGGGTATTGGAAACAGGTTCAGCATCCGCACGGCTATGATGGTCACCGCCATCACCGGAGTGGAGGATCCATATGCACGGGAGGTGCTTGCCGTGGCCTCAAATCAGGGGATCTCCCATTACCGCATGGGTTATATGGACTACGATTATCAGCTGGGGATCTGGGAGACCCTAGCTTCAATAAAAGAGAGGTTCGCCAGGCTGGCTGTGCTAAACCAGGAATTGGGAATCCAGGCTGGATACCAGAATCATGCCGGGACAAGGGTCGGGGCCCCTGCCTGGGATATCTGGGAACTCATCAGGGAGCTTCCACCGGAATGGATGAGCAACCAGTTTGACGTGCGTCATGCTGCTGTGGAAGGAGCTTCCGCCTGGACCCTTTCAATGAGACTGTTGAGCAATCATATTGGTTCCCTGGCAATCAAAGACTATAACTGGGAAGTGTTGCAGGGTAAGTTGCGGGATACCTATGTGCCCCTTGGAGAGGGATTGGTTGACTTCGATCAATATTTCAGATTACTCGGGGAATTAAAAATTGAAGCCCCCATTACGTTACACATTGAATATCCTTTGCTTGAAAAGGAGGAGGAAGGGTTAACCCTGCTGCAGAAACAGCGAATCATGGTGCCGAAAATTAGAAAAGACCTGGACTTTATTCGGTCATACCTGGCTAAATATCAATTGGTGTAGTGCACACATCGCAGTGATGAAAAACATTCGTATCCGGAGGATCAGCTCAAATGTGGAGAGAGAACCCCTGATCCGTCCTTTCGGCTTTAAGGGGGGGGCCATGACAGAGATCTGGCAAACCGGTAGTTGCCTGGAGAGCGATTCAGGTATCCGCAGCATCGGATTGTGTACCCAGAATGTGTTATGGTCGGATGCCCGGGTATTTTCAGCACACTCCGAAGAGAAAGGAAATGCTTTAATGGTGCAGCTTACGGAGCGGGCGGGCCAGATCATGCAGGGGCAAACTTTCACCTCCCCCATGGAATTGTTCCAGGAGATCCTTCCGGAGGTCCATGATTACGGAAAAAAAATCACACGCGACCCAAACCTGCGCAAAACTTTTGTGCTCAATGCCATGGTCGGATTGGACATTGCGGCCTGGTTGCTCTATACCAGAGAAAACAGGATCAGGACTTTTGATGAAATGATCCCGTCTCCCTACAGGAAAACCCTCGCATACAGGCACCCGGCGGTGGCAGCCATTCCATTGATGGCCTATCATCTCCCCCTTGATGAAATAGAAGAGGCCGCCAGCCAGGGATACTTCTTCATGAAGATAAAAATCGGGCAGCCGGGGACGCAGGAGGAGATGCTTGAGCTTGATAAAGCACGCCTGACCTCGATCCACCGGGCCATCGGACACATCGAAACCCCTTTCACGGCCAGTGGCAGGCTCCCTTACTATTTTGATGCCAATGGCCGCTATGAAAAGAAAAATACCCTCCTCAGGTTTCTGGATCATGCCCGCGAAATTGGAGCCTTCGACCAGATTGCCCTTGTGGAGGAACCCTTTCCCGAGGAGCTTGAGATGGATGTGGCTGATATTCCCGTCCGGCTTGCTGCCGATGAAAGCGCCCACACCGATGAGGATGCCATGAAGCGAATAGAGATGGGATACGGGGCCATTGCATTGAAGGCCATTGCCAAGACACTGAGCATGACCCTGAAAATAGCCCGGGTGGCATTTGACTTGGATGTGCCCTGTTTCTGTGCCGATCTCACCGTAAACCCCATCCTGGTGGAGTGGAACAAGAATGTGGCCGCACGCCTGAAACCCATGCCCGGTCTGGGAGATGTGGGCCTGCTGGAGAGCAACGGGCACCAGAACTACCTGAACTGGAACAAAATGATGGGTTACCATCCCCTCGGGGACGCTTCCTGGGTAAACCCCAGGAATGGAGTCTATACCCTTGACGAAGCATATTATGAAACCAGCGGTGGAATTTTTGAAGAATCCGCCCATTATGAAAAGATATTCCTCTAAAAGGGCCCAATTCATATGCGCATCAGCCAACCTGACAATGAGATGAGTGATCCTGTTTTTTTGTATTGATTTTAGATAACCTGCATATGGTTCTGTGTTTTTAGATTTCTTTTATATTTGTCACGTCATTAAAAAATCCAGATATGCGAATTCTTGTTTGTATCAGCAATGTGCCCGATACCACCACCAAAGTGAAGTTTTCGAATAGCAACACTTCATTTGATGACAGCGGGGTGCAATGGATCATTAATCCCTGGGATGAACTGGCCCTGACCAGGGCCATGGAGCTGAAGGAGGATGCCTCCAGCGGGGTCTCAAATGTCACAGTGGTGACGGTGGGTGCCGCAGGGGCTGAACCAACCCTCAGGAAGGCACTGGCCATCGGGGCCGATGATGCCATCAGGGTGGACGGTGCCACCGGCGATGCCCATTTCGTGGCTGCACAGCTTGCGGCTGTGGCGAAAAGCGGGAATTTTGACATGATCCTGTGCGGTATTGAGTCGGCCGATTATAATGGTTCCGCCGTGGGTGGAATGCTCTCGGAGTTGCTGGAGATCCCTTCCGTATCGGCCATATCGGGCCTGAAGATCGAAAACGGTGCAGCGGTTATTACCAGGGATATTGATGGGGGAAGGGAGGAAGTTTCTGTACCTGCACCCTTTGTGGGGGTGGTACAAAAAGGGATTGCCAGGGAGCCCCGGATCGCAGCCATGCGCGGAATCATGATGGCCCGGAAAAAGCCGCTCCAGGTGGTGCCGGCGGTGGAAGCCGAAACCCTGACCACCCTGCAGGAGTATGTGATCCCTCAGCCCAAGGCGCCCTGCAGGATGATCGATGCAGACCAGGTGAAGGAGCTGGTGAATTTGCTTCAGAACGAAGCCAAAGTGTTGTAAATTATAAAGTTGGGAAGAGGGGGAGGATTAAATAATAAACTCAATAACAATTCAAAATATGTCAGTATTAGTCTACACGGAGAACTGGGACGGTAAATTCAAGAAGCTTTCCTATGAACTGGTATCCTATGCCAGTGCCGTTGCAGGAATGATGGGTGGCAAGGTTACTGCCCTCTCCATTGGGAATGTGACCCAGGATGAACTGTCAAACCTGGGTGCTTACGGAGCTTCCACTGTCCTGAACGTGGCCGGGGCCCCGGCCGGGCTGGATAACCAGGTTTACACGGGGATCATCGCCGCCGCCATGGAGAAGAGTGGTGCAAAGGTCCTGGTGATGGCCCATAACAATACGGGTAAGGCGGTTGCCCCACGGTTGTCGGTCCGTTTGAAGGCGGGACTGGCGGCGGGAGTCACGGCACTCCCCGAGTCAGCCGATCCGCTGGTGGTGAGGAAAAAGGTTTTCAGTGGAAAGGCTTTCGCCAAGGTGAAGGTAAATTCAGGTGTGGCCATCCTGACCCTGGCCCAGAATTCATTTGAGGTGATCAGTACCGGGGGATCCGCTTCTGTGGAAGCATTTGATCCCGGGATTGATATGGCCGGGGCAAAAACCACCATTAAGGATGTGCAGAAACAGGGCGGCAAGCTGCTGCTTTCCGATGCCGATATTGTGGTCTCCGGCGGACGGGGAATGAAGTCACCCGATAACTGGGGTCCCATTGAAGAACTGGCCGGAGTGCTTGGAGCCGCCACCGCATGTTCCAGGCCGGTATCCGACGAAGGATGGAGGCCCCATGGTGAGCATACCGGGCAGACCGGCAAGATCATTGCGCCCAACCTCTATTTCGCCTTTGGAATTTCCGGTGCCATCCAGCACCTGGCGGGGGTAAGCTCCTCCAAATGCATTGTGGCTGTGAATACAGATAAGGACGCACCTATTTTTGAAGCTGCCGATTATGGGATCGTAGGGGATGCCCTTGCCATACTTCCGCAACTGATTGCTGAAATTAAGGCTGCAAGGGCCCAGTAGCGCGTTACAAATTTTCACTTATGGCAAAACATCTCATTTTCCTGGCTACACTCCTGGTCACACTGGCGGCCTTTGGTTATACCACAAAAAGGTTCGTTGGATTTTTCAGGATCACCCGGGGCGGATTCCCGATCAGGCAGATAGGACGGCGCTTCGGGGTAATGATGGAAGTGGCCGTTGGCCAGACCAAGATCTTTCGCCGGCCCGTGATGGGATTTTTGCATGCCCTGGTTTTCTGGGGATTCTGTGTGATCCTGATCGGAAGCATCGAAATGGTGATCGATGGGTTGACCGGCCACGAGCGAGTGCTGGCGTTCCTGGGCATCGTCTATGATATCATCATCGCCTCGGGCGACGTGTTTGCCCTGGTCATTGGGCTGGCCATCCTCGTTTTTCTCGCCCGGAGGATCTTCCTGAATGTGAAGCGTTTTTCCGGGATCGAGATGAAGCACATCTCCCACCTGGATGCCAATATCGCACTGACGGTGATCCTGTTGTTAATGATATCCCTGCTGGGGATGAATACATTTTACCTGTTGTCTGCCGCAAATTCGGGACACGAGATTGTTGGCGTCTTTCCGGTGAGCCAGCGGCTGGCGTCCCTTTTCAGCCCGGAGGCGCACACGGCGCATGTGATCTACCAGGTAAACTGGTGGACCCATATTGTGCTGATCTTTATTTTCGCCAATTATCTTCCCTATTCCAAGCATTTCCATGTATTTATGTCTGTGCCCAATGTCTTCCTGAGCAGGCTCGAACCCCTTGGAAAGCTGGACACCATGGAGAGCATCACCAGGGAGGTGAAGATCATGATGGACCCCGATCAGGCCTTTGCCTCTCCAGCTGAAGGATCCGGCGGGGAAGAGGAGGTCCCTGAAAGATTCGGGATCTTTGACATTGAGGATGTGAGCTGGAAAAGTTACCTGGATTCACTGGCCTGCACCGAGTGCGGTCGCTGCACTTCGGTATGCCCGGCCAATCTTACAGGCAAAAAGCTATCTCCCAGGAAGATCGTGATGGATGTGAGGGCCAGGATGAAGGAGAAGGGGCCCGGGATCCTGAAGAATGGTAAGGAGTATTCGGACAACCGCTCCCTGCTCAGGGACTATGTTTCGGAGGAGGAGCTCTGGGCATGTACCCTTTGCAATGCCTGTGCCCAGGAGTGCCCGATCAATATCAACCAGCCCGCCATGATCGTGGGGATGAGGCGGTACCTGGTCATGGAGGAATCTGCGGCTCCGGCCGAACTGAATTCCATCTTCTCCAATATTGAGAACAACGGAGCACCCTGGCAATTTTCACAGGAGGACCGGATGCGCTGGGCTGAGGATATAATGATTAATGAGAGGAGTGAGTAGCCATGGAGACCAAGCAGAGAAAAGTTGAAGTGCCTGTCATGGCAGATCTCCTGGCAAAAGGAGAGAAACCCGAATACCTCCTGTGGATTGGAAGTGCCGGGGCATTTGATGACCGCTACAAACAAGTTTCCAGGGCTTTTGTGAAGATCCTGGATCACCTGGGCACCTCCTATGCGGTGCTGGGTACCGAGGAATCGTCCAGTGGTGATGTGGCCAGGCGTGCCGGGAACGAAATGTTGTTCCAGATGCAGGCGCTCATGAATATCGAGATCTTCGGGGGTTACGAAATCAGCAAGATCCTGACCTGTGATCCCCACGCTTACAACACCTTTAAGAATGAATATCCTGACCTGGGCGGGACCTGTGAAGTGATCCATCACACCCAGTTCCTCAGGGACCGGATGAATGACGGGACCCTTCAAATCCCGGAAGGGGCCCTTGAGGGAAAGACCATTACCTTCCATGATCCCTGTTACCTGGGAAGGGCCAACAAAGAATACAGGGCACCCAGGCAGCTCCTTGATGCGCTCTCCGCTTCCAGGAAGGAGATGCCCAGGCACATGAGTTTTGCGCTTTGCTGCGGGGCCGGGGGCGGACAAATGTTCAAAGAGGCCGAAAAAGGAACCAAGGAGGTGTTCCTGGAACGGACCGAAGAGGCCCTTGAAACCGGTGCAGATATCATTGCCACCGCATGTCCCTACTGCATGGTGATGATGACCGACGGGATCAAATACAAGAACAGGGAAGAGGATGTGAAAGCGTATGATGTTGCAGAACTTGTGGCACAGGCCCTGAAACTGTAGGGCCGGATTGACAGAGAACCAAAGCATATTGAGCATTTAAATTATAACCAATGGAAGAAAAAAGATTAATTACCGGGGGTGAGTTCCTGGTGAAGAAAACGGATCCGGCCGATGTGTTTGTCCCTGAGGAGTTTGATGAGGAGCAGCGAATGATCGGAGAGACGTGCCAGGATTTCCTGGATACCGAGGTGTTCCCTGCCGTGGACCGCATCGACGCCCAGGAGGAGGGACTGATGAGGGAGCTGCTGGCGAAATCAGGTGAACTCGGACTGCTGGGTATCACCATCCCCGAAGAATACGAAGGGTTCGGACAATCCTTCATTACCACCATGTATGCCAGCGAGGTGCTGGGTGCAGGTTATTCCTATGCGGTTGCCTATTCCTGCCACACGGGGATCGGTACATTGCCCATCCTCTATTACGGGAACGAGGAGCAAAGGGCCAAATATATTCCCAAACTTGCCACGGGCGAACTGGTGGGTGCTTACTGCCTCACTGAACCCGGTGCCGGATCGGATGCCAATTCGGGCAAGACCAAGGCTGTGCTGAGTGAAGACGGGAAACATTATATCCTGAACGGGGCCAAGATGTGGATCACCAATGGCGGTTTTGCGGATGTGATGACAGTCTTTGCAAAGATCGACAACGACCGTGTGTTGAGTGCATTCATTGTGGAACGCGATTTCCCGGGAATTACATTCAACCCCGAGGAGAAGAAGATGGGGATCAAGGGTTCCTCCACGCGCCAGATCTTTTTTAACGATGTAAAAGTACCTGTGGAGAACCAGCTCGGGAAGAGGGGTGAGGGATTCAGGATCGCACTGAATATCCTCCACATGGGAAGGATCAAGCTTGGAGCCAATGTGATCGGTTCTGCAAAGACAGCCATCAGCCAGTCCGTAAAATATGCCAACGAGCGAAAGCAGTTCAACTGCCTGATCTCGCAGTTCGGTGCCATCAAACATAAACTGGCCGAGCAGGTGATCAGGACCTTTGCCACTGAAAGCTCTGTATACCGCGCCAGCCAGGCACTGGATGATGCCATCGCTCACTATGTGTCACAGGGAGATGACAAGGGCCGGAACACCATGGAGGCGTTCAACCACTTCGCCGTGGAGGCTGCGGCCATGAAGGTGTTTGGTTCCGAAGCCCTGGATTTCGTAGTGGATGAGGCTGTCCAGATCCATGGCGGGATGGGTTTCTCCGCCGAAATGATGGTGGACCGGGGTTACAGGGATTCAAGGATCAACAGGATCTTTGAGGGGACCAATGAGATCAACCGCCTGTTGCTGGTGGACAATATCCTTAAAAAGGGTGCCAAGGGTGTGCTTCCCATCATGGAAGAGGCGGAGAAAGCATTTGAGGAGGTTAAAAAGCTGAACGGCCTTCCCGCTGCTGCCAAGGGGTATTTCGAGGAGAAGGATCAGTATGTGGCGAACTTCAAAAAGGTGGTGCTGATGCTCCTGAAAGCGGTTTCCGATAAATTTACCAGGACCCTGGTGACAGAACAGGAGATCCTCAGCAATATCTCCGACTGCATTATCCAGCTTTATGCGGCAGAGTCCGTGGTGCTCCGCCTGAAGAAGATGGAACCCTTTAAAAGCGAAGAGGATCTCAAGCTCTACAGGGACATGGTGGATGTATTTGTATATGATGCCGCCGCAAGGATCAGTAAATTTGCCAGGGACACCACCTACTCTTTTGCCTTTGGGGAGGCCAGGGATCTGCTCGAGAAAGGGATCACCCATTTTACCTGGGTGGCGGGTGTCAATGTGAAGGAAGCCAGAAGAAGGATCGCTGACAGACTGATTGATGAAAATAGATACTGTTTCTAACTGAGAGGTCATCGGATCTTCAGAACCCAATAAAATTGTGATCATTGGTGCCGGGAATGTGGCTACACATCTTTCCCGGCACTTGCATTCTGCAGGCCATGCCATCACATGCATCTATTCCAGGACCCTGGAGTCGGCGAGCCAGCTGGCCCGCGAAACAGGCTGCCCGGCAACGGATGATCCACGCAAGGTTCCGGGACGGGCTGACTTCTTTATCATCTGTGTCCCCGACCGTGCAATTAGTGATGTGGCCGGACAGTTCCGGGACACCGACGGGATCTGGTTGCATACCGCCGGGGCTGTTCCACTGGATGTTTTTCAAGGGATACACAGGCGTTCCGGGGTGCTCTATCCGCTTCAGACCCTGACTAAGGAGCGCCCCCTGGCGGAGGAATTCCCCCTTCTGCTGGAGGGTTCCGATCCCGAGGTGACAGCGCTGATTGCAAAGCTTGCTTCCTCCCTCTCCGGGAATTCACATGTGATGAATTCATCCTCACGGATGGTGGTTCACCTGGCTGCAGTGTTTGCCAATAATTTTTCCAACCATATGGTGCATGTGGCGGAGCAAATCCTGGAGCATGAGGGGATGGACCCGGCACTGCTGGCCCCCCTGCTCAACGAGACTTTCAGAAAGGTGGTTGCAATGGGTGCTTCAGGTGCACAGACCGGTCCTGCTGCCAGGGGGGACCAGGTGACCATGCAGAAACATCTTGCCCTGCTGAAGAAACATCCCGAATGGGAGAAATTGTATACTTTTATAAGCCAGGATATCACCGGGCAAATAAAAGCAGAATCAGATTCCAGATTGAACGATGACCAATTTTAAGGAAGGATTACAGAAAGTAAAGGCATTTGCCTTTGATGTGGATGGTGTGCTGAGCAGCCCGGAAGTATATCTCCATCCAAGCGGAGAGCTCATGCGATCCATGAATACAAAGGATGGTTATGCGCTCCAGCATGCCATGAAAAGGGGCTACCCCATCGCCATCATTACCGGGGGGAAGACCGAATCGGTGGGTGACCGGTTCAGGGGATTGGGCATTACCGATATCTACCTGGGCTCCTCCTTTAAAATTGATAATTTCGATGATTTCCTATTTAAATACAACCTCCAGGCTTCGGAAGTGCTCTATATGGGTGATGACCTGCCCGATTACGAGGTCATGAAGAAGTCAGGTGTTCCATGCTGTCCTTCCGATGCCGTGGAGGAGATCAAATCCGTGGCGCAATATATCTCTCCCTTTGCAGGTGGCAAAGGATGTGCAAGGGATGTGATCGAACAGGTCCTTCGGCTCCATGGACGGTGGATGGATGGTGAATCATTCAGCTGGTAACAAATGGACAAAGAATGATCAGGCAACTGCGTTCCATACTAAGGCTCATCAGGTTTCCCAACCTGGTGATCATCGCAGCCACACAGTACGCCATGAGATACCTCCTGATGGAACCCCTGCTGCCCTCCCAGACTTTTTCACTGCAATTCGGGGAGGTGCAATTCGGACTCCTGGTCCTTTCCACAATCTTCATTGCAGCTGCCGGGTATATTATCAATGATTACTTTGATACACAGTCAGATATGATCAACAAGCCAGCCCGGGTGGTGGTGGGTGTCAGGATCAGCAGAAGGGTGGCCATGACCCTTCACGCCCTGCTGAACATCATAGGAGTCGGGCTTGGAGTCTACCTTGCATTTTATGTGGAAATACCCTCCCTCTCCTTTGTTTTTGTGCTTGCCACCGGACTGCTGTGGTTCTACTCCACCAGCTATAAAAGACAGTTCCTTGTGGGAAACCTTTCAGTGGCTTTTCTTACGGGTCTGGTACCGCTGATGGTGGTCCTCTTCGAGATCCCCTTGCTGAACAGGGAGTATGGCCAGGTAATGCTTCGCAACGAAGCCAGCTTCAATTACATCTTTGCATGGGTGGCGGGCTTCAGTTTCTTCGCTTTCCTCACCACCCTGATTCGCGAGGTGATCAAAGATGCAGAAGACTTCGAGGGTGACATGGCATACGGGATGAAAACGGTTCCCATCCTGCTGGGTACCTTCTGGACCAAATTCGCCGTGGTGGGGATGATCCTGGTAACCCTGTGTTTGCTGGTGTTTCTCCTTTTGAAATACATCATGTTTTCAGTGGAGCCGGCCGATTATTTCTCCATGATCTATTTCCTAATTTTCCTGGTTATTCCACTTATTATGCTGATGATCCAGGTGATCACCGCAAAGGACAAGCGTGGTTACAGGCGTGCCAGTACCCTGATCAAAATGGTCATGCTCACAGGGATCCTTTATTCAGGGGTGGTATTTTACCTGGTAAACTTCAAATATTAGGGTTTGCCTGAGGGAATCATGTCATATGAAATATTACTGGCTTCGGAATCTCCCAGGAGGGCCCAGCTTATGGGTGGGCTGGGTCTGCCCTTCAAAGTGGTTGAAACTGGACACATCGATGAACATTACCCATCCCATTTAAAAGAGGGCGAAATTGCACGTTTCCTGGCCGAACTCAAGTCCGATGCCTACAGGGAATCCCTTTCAGAAAAGCAGATCCTGCTCACTGCCGACACCATCGTTTGGCACCGGGAAAGAGAGCTGGGAAAACCGGCGGATCATCATGAAGCCGTGTCAATGATCCGCGACCTGTCGGGCAGTACCCACCAGGTTTTTACAGGGGTGTGCCTGAGGTCCAACCATAAAAGACGATCCTTCATTTCTGTCACCGATGTGACCTTCTCAAAGCTGGACCCGGGGGAGATCGAATCGTATGTGACCAGGTTTAATCCCATGGATAAGGCAGGTGCCTACGGGATCCAGGAGTGGATCGGATTCGTTGCGGTCGAAAAAATTGTGGGCAGCTATTTCAATGTAATGGGATTGCCCGTCCAAAGGGTCTATACCGAATTAAAGTCCCTGATTGTGAAAGAGTAGCATAAATTATTAGCATGGTAAGGTTTCTAAAGTTTCTCTGTCCACCCCGGGTTGGAACACTTCTGATGGTGATCCTCATTCATGGACCAATGATCCTGAAGGCTGAGGAGGGGATGTGGATCCCCATGTTGCTCGAGAGAACCCAGCTTTCACAGATGCAGGAAGCCGGGCTCAGGCTGAGTGCGGAGGATATTTACAGCATCAACCAGGACTGCCTGAAAGATGCTGTGGTGATCTTTGGCAACGGGTGTACAGGCGAAATCATATCTGAGGAGGGATTGCTGCTGACCAACCACCATTGTGGTGAAGGGGCGGTTCAGTCACACAGCTCGGTGGAAAACGATTACCTGACCCATGGGTTCTGGGCCCTTTCCAGGGATAAGGAACTGCCCAATGAAAGACTTTCAGTGACTTTTCTCAGGTATATGAAGGATGTGACCTCCCAGGTCCAGGAGGGGATCATGCCGGGAATGGATCCACAGGTGCGTGAACGCACAATTAGTGAGAATATGGGCAGGCTCATCCTGGAAGCCACCTCGGGGACCTATCTGGATGCAACGGTGAAACCCTTCTACTACGGGAACGAGTATTACCTGTTTGTGTATGAGAAATTCACGGATGTAAGGCTGGTGGGTGCTCCGCCCGTCTCCATTGGCAATTTTGGCGGTGATACCGATAACTGGATGTGGCCGAGGCATACGGGTGATTTCTCACTATTCAGGATCTATGCTGACCGGGAGAACCGGCCAGCCGCATTCAATCCTTCCAATCAACCCTATAAACCCAGGAAGTCACTGGAGATCGCCGCCGGGGGGGTGGCGGAGGGGGATTTTACCATGATCCTTGGCTACCCGGGCTCAACCACTGAATACCTCTACTCAGAGGGGGTGCGCATCAACCTGGAAGAGAGCCTTCCGCTGAGGGTCAGGCTCAGGACCACGCGCATGGAGATCATGGACAAATGGATGAAAAGCTCCGATGAGGTGAGGATCCAGTATACCACCAAATACAGGAGACTGACCAACGCCTGGAAAAAATGGCAGGGAGCCATCCTGGGACTGAACCGCCTGGAGGCAGTGGAGAGGAAGATCGGGGAAGAAGAGGCCTTTATGAAGTGGGTCAATGCCAGCGGAGAGCGGCAGTTCATGTACGACGGGATCCTGGACCGGTTCAGCCAGCTCTATGGCGAGATAATCCGGTATTCGGTGGCCGTAGTGCTGATGGAGGAGGCCATCGAGCCAGTGGAACTTTTTAATCAGGTATCCAGGATGGTAGTGCTGATGAGGCAGGGGGTGGATCCCGTCCAATTGAAGAGCCAGGCTGAGAGGTTCTACAAGAATTTTTTCCTGCCGGTGGACCGGGAGATCTTTGCCGCCATGATCTCTGCCTGCCAGGAGCATCTTTCTGACCAATTTCTCCCCGGTTTCTTCAGTGAAATAAGGGAGAAGTACAGGGGGGATTTCAATGGTTTTGCAGAAGATACATACGGAAAATCAATCTTTAGTGATAAGGATAAGGTCATGAGGATCCTGGAATTATATGAGAGAAATCCCGGGGAGGCCCTGGAGCGGCTTCTGGAGGACCCGGTGGCCGTTTATCTCAACCAGTTCATGGAAATCTACATGGTGGCGATCAATCCGGCCCACTTGGAACTGCAGGCTCAGCTGGGGATGGTTTACAAAACTTACATGAGGGCGCTGGTTGAAATGTCACCGGAGAAAGGAGTTTACCCCGATGCGAATTTTACCATGAGGCTGAGCTACGGGACTGTCCAGGGATACGAACCCCGGGATGGAGTCCATTACCAGTACACCACCACCCTTGACGGGCTCATGGAGAAATGGGGGGAAGGGTCTGAGGATTATACCATCCCCGAAAAACTGTCACAGCTCTACCGGGAGAAGGATTATGGAAGGTACGGGGTGGATGGTACAATGCCTGTTTGCTTTATCGCTTCAAACCATACCTCGGGCGGGAATTCCGGGAGCCCTGTCCTGGATGCAGAGGGACGCCTGATCGGGATCAACTTCGACAGGAACTGGGAGGGAACCATGAGCGATATCCTTTATGATCCCTCACTATGCCGGAATATTGCCGTGGACATCAGGTATGTGCTGTTTATCATGGATAAATTTGCAGGGGCAGGTTACCTGATGGATGAAATGAATATCACCTGGTAGATGGGAATGGAACTTAAACTGCATGTCCATGGACGGGGAAATGCGTGGCCGGTCCCCCTGGGTGAGACGCACCCCTTCTATAACAGGAACGATTGCAGGGACCTCTCCAACGCGGCCTATTCACTGACGGCCTCGGAGCAGGGGAGCATGCGGGCGGATGTGCTGATCGATGCGGGCCATGGGACCATACAGAGCCTCATATCGGGAAGGAACCGGATCCCTGATTGCATTTGCCTCACCCACGGACACATGGACCATACCCTGTCGGTGGACTGGGTGGTTCAGAGTTTCTGGCGGCACCATGAAAAAAAGAGATTATACCCGGTGTATGCCACCGCATCCGTCTACCGGTTCATGCTGAAGTCATATCCCCACCTTGAAAAGCTCATTGAGTTCAGGGAACTGATCCCCGGGGTGACTCGACCACTGGAAGGTTCCAACCCGTTTAACCTGACCGCCTACCCGGTATATCATGGTCAGGGTGCGGCGGGCTCCTCCATGCTCCTTTTCGAAACAGTAGGCAAGAAGCTGCTGTTCACCGGTGACCTGCTGTCACCGCTGCTGAGGAACGGGGATTATGAACGATTGATGAATGCGGACCTGGTGGTGGCGGATGCCAATAACCGCTATCCATGGCCGCGGACCAATCACTGGAGTTTCGCGGGTGGTCCTGAAAGCCCCATGGAACGGGACAGCACATTAAGATCATTTATTGAGACCCTGTCATGGGAGGATTTGACGGCTCCCCATGAACTGCCCCTCCAGGAGGAGTCATTCATAAATTATTTCAGTCAGCTTAAAAAAGAGTGGGACCTGTCCACACAACCTTTTACGGTTATGGAGTTTCTCCGGAAGATTGATCCGAAACTCCTGGTGCCGGTACATTACAGCGGTGCCGAGGACTCCAGGTATCACCGGGAAAAGATCCTGGACGGGGCTGGCTTGCGTTCCTGGATTGAACACACCATGAAATCGGAGGGCCTTCTATCGGAAATATTGCTGCCTCTGCCGGGCCAGGTGATACCGCTCTGAAGCGGCCTTTGATCCTTCCATGGCCTTTCCCCGCAAAAACCTATTGATATATTTTGTTTCTTTGGGGTTTTAACCATGGGTAGCGACAACCGCAAAGGAGTATTATATGCCATGTTCACCGCTTCACTGTGGGGATTCATGGCCATCATCCTGAAGGTAATGACCAATGAACTGCCCCCTGTAACGGTGGTGTGGTTCAGGTTTTTTTTCGCATTTGTGGTCCTGGGTATCTGGACCCTGATCTTTCGCAGGAAGGATTTCAGCATATTCAGGCGCCCCCCGGTCTTCCTGTTCCTGGCGGCAATCTTCCTGGGATTCAACTATCTGGGATTTATTTCCGGCATTAAGCATGTCTCCCCCTCCTCATCACAGGTATTTATACAGATCGCCCCTGTGAGTTTTGCGCTTTCAGGGATCATTATCTTCCGGGAACAGGTGAGTTGGAAGCACATCGTGGGATTCGTCCTGGTCCTCTCCGGAATTGGATTGTTCTATTCAGAACAGCTCAGGGAGATGGCGGGGAGCAACGGGAATTTTACCCTTGGGATGTTGCTCGTTCTGGGGGGCGGACTCTCGTGGGCCATCTTTGCCACCCTTCAGAAATCACTGGTCAGAACGCTCCATCCCAACCAGCTCAACCTTTTCATCTATGCTTTCTGCGCTGTGGTCCTGATGCCCCTGGTGCATTTTTCAAAGCTCAAGGGCATGCCAGACACCAACTGGTACCTGCTCATCTACCTGGGAATGAATACGGTGCTGGCCTATGGATCACTTGCCCTGGCGATCAAGCTGACCGAAGCCACCCGTGTGAGTGTAATTATCACGCTGAATCCCATCATCACCTTTGTGACCATGGCCATCCTCAGCCGGATGAAGGTTTCATGGATCGAGCCAGAATCCTTCTCCATACTGAGCATCCTGGGTGCCCTCACGGTGCTGGCTGGAGCCATCCTGGTCATCTCGGCCGGATGGAAAAAAAGAAACCAGGCCTGATCACTTCAACTATTCCTGTTTCTTCTTCTTTACCAGGGTGGAGGTGAGCAGCATGAATGCGCCGAAGGCCAGCATGAATACACCGGACCAAAGGTTGATGTTGTGTCCCAGTGACTGTGCGTACATTTCACTGTCTCCCGCGGTCACGATCCCGTGAATGGTAAGGATCACTCCCAGAATGCTAAACATCAGACCGATCGGAATTTTTATATCTAAGCCCATGGCTATCTGCGTTTTAAGTTTACCAGAATATGATTGTAAGTACGATGGAGATAACGCCCACAATGATTGCCAGAAAGCCAGGTGTTTGGTACCAGTATTTCGAATCATCCTTGATCCTGGGTGTGAGGGAGTAGACAAGCCCTTTCAACTGTTCATCGGTTTTCACCCTGGGGGTGAGGAAGGTGATCAGAAGCGTCAGCGCCAGGGCCGCAGCAAAAGCATAGATGGCGGTCCAGAAGTTCTGGGCCATCTCACTGGGATAAGTGTGGAGAAGGCTGAAATAGCCCCCTTTCACACCGGCGGAAGCACCTGCCGGCAGGGTCAGCCCATGATGGATCGCTGCGGAGATGGTTCCGCCAATGAGGCCCCAGAATGCCGCATGGCCCGTCGTTCGTTTCCAGAACATCCCCAGCAGGAAAGCAGCGAACAGGGGCGCATTGACAAAGGCGAATATGAGCTGCAGAAAGTCCATTACATTGTTAAAGCTCCTGGCCACATAAGCGGTCATGATGCTGACCAGCACACCCACCACAGTGGTCCACCTCCCGACCTTTAAATAGTGTTCGTCAGACTTGTTGGGCTTGATGTAGCTCTGGTAAATATCATAGGTAAATACCGTGTTGAATGCAGAGACATTGCCGGCCATCCCCGACATGAAAGAGGCCATCAGTGCAGTCAGTCCCAGTCCCAGGACACCCACAGGCATGTATTTCATGAGCATCACCGGGATCACCTTATCAAAATCAGTGGCCATGGTACCCTCTTTCAGGGGGAGTTCCAGGGCACCCATGTTGGTCAGCGCCAGGGCGATCATCCCGGGGATGATCACCAGGGCGGGCAGGAACATTTTTGGGATCGCCCCGATCAGCGGGGTTTTGCGGGCAGCTGACATGGAACCTGCAGCCATGGCCCTCTGGACCACCAGGAAGTTGGTGCACCAGTACCCGAATGAAAGGACGAAACCGAGCCCCATCAGGACCCCGAACCACTCCACACCCATGGGATTGGCATCGGCGCTGCCCGTTATTTTCCAGGTATGGACCATCTGTTCGGGAAGATTCGCCTTTAATCCTTCCCAACCTCCAATATCCGACAAACCGATGATCACAAGGGGTGCAAACCCGATTACGATCAGGAAGAACTGCAGCACTTCGTTGTAGATGGCCGAGGTGAGTCCCCCGAGCACCATGTAGATCAGCACGATCACTGCTGAAATAAAGAGATAAAGGTCAAATTCCCCGATATGGATCCCCAGGAGGTTCCAGTCGATCTGAAGGGGCAGGATCACCTGTGCCAGCAGGGCCAGGGCATACATGGAGATGCCCGAGGCGAAAACGGTCATGATGGCAAAGGCAAATGCATTGAAGCCCCTTGTTTTTTCGTCAAACCTCAGTTTGAGGTATTCGGGAACCGACCTCGCCTTGGAGCCATAGTAAAATGGCATCATGAATATGGCCAGGAAGATCATGGCGGGAATGGCGCCAATAAGGTAAAAGTGAACGGTCATCATGCCGTATTTGGCTCCCGAAGCTGCCATGCCGATCACCTCCAGCGCACCCAGGTTGGCAGAGATGAATGCCAGTCCGGTGACCCATGCAGGGAGGGATCTTCCGGCTTCCAGAAAAGCAGAGGCATCCTTCATATATTTTTTCAGTGCCCAGCCAATACCCAGCACAAAGACAAAGTAGATCAGGATGATTAACCAGTCGATGGTGCCCAGCGAAAATGTAGTTTGCATACGTTCAGATTTGGTGAAGCAGGTGACTAAATTATTTTCTATCTAAATGTATAAACTATTCTCAACCATTCAAATTCCGATCTCCCAAATAAGCATCCTCCAAAGGGTTTCCAGGCTTGGTTCGCATGTTTTCACTCAGTTTGCCATGGGCGGACCCGATATTATCTTGAGTCGATCTAAATAACTTTGCCATATTGACTCATTTGCGGTTAAGTGTTAATATTACACTTAAACTTAATAACCCCCTTTTAAATCACAGGAATCAGAGGGCTTAAGAATCAGATCAATAACCACTTAACTATTTTCCTCCGCGTTATAAACTAACTAAAATTACCTACTAAAATGGCAACACTTGACTGGATTATACTGGGCACTTTTTGTTTTGCCCTGATCGGGATCATTCTATGGGTTCTGAAGAAGAAGGACAAGGATACTTCCGATTATTTCCTGGCAGGCCGGGATGCGACCTGGATCGCCATTGGCGCATCGATCTTTGCATCCAACATTGGATCCGAGCACCTGGTCGGTCTTGCGGGTACGGGCGCGGAGAGCGGCATGGCTTTCGCACACTGGGAGATGCATGGTTGGATGATCCTTTTACTGGGATGGCTCTTTGTACCATTTTATGCCAGGAGCGGGGTTTTTACCATGCCCGAATTCCTTGAAAAACGGTATAATTCACAATCCCGTTCGTTCCTCTCTATTATTTCCCTTGTGAGCTATATCCTCACCAAAGTGGCGGTCACGGTATATGCCGGCGGGGTGGTATTTAAGGATGTATTTAACATTGAATATGTAAACATTTTTAACCTGCAGATCGATTTCTTCTGGGTCAGCGCAATAGGCCTGGTGGTACTTACCGGGCTGTACACGGTCTTTGGAGGCATGAAGGCGGTCCTCTATACATCCATCCTGCAGACTCCCATCCTCCTGGCCGGCTCCGTAGCCATCCTGGTCATCGGGCTCACACAGCTGGGTGGCTGGGGCAACCTTATGGAGATTATCAGGGGTACCGATGTGACCTACCTGAATGATGCGGGTGAGGTGATCTATCGTTCCACTACAGACAGCATGGCCAGCCTGATCCGCTCCCCGAAAGACCCGCAATATCCCTGGACCGGTGTAATCCTGGGTTCGGCCATCATCGGATTCTGGTACTGGTGTACGGACCAGTTCATCGTACAGAGGGTACTCTCGGGACGTGATCAGAAACAGGCCCGGCGGGGCACCATATTCGGCGCATACCTGAAACTTACCCCGGTTTTCCTTTTCCTGATCCCCGGGATGATCGCATTTGCATTGAAACAAAAGGGATTGATGGATTTTTCATCCAATGATGCCGCCTTTTCGACCCTGGTGAAGGATTTGCTGCCCAAGGGATTTACCGGCATTGTGGTGGGAGGGATCCTTGCGGCCCTGATGAGCTCCCTGGCCTCTCTCTTTAATTCATCCTCCATGCTCTTCACAGTGGATTTTTACAAAAAGATAAAACCAGAGGCATCTGAAAAACACTATGTCTTTGTGGGAAGGATGGCCACTGTGGTCATCGTAATCCTGGGAATCCTCTGGATCCCGGTCATGAAAGATATCGGTAAGGTGCTCTACGAGTATCTCCAGGATGTACAGTCCCTGCTTGCTCCCGGAATTGCTGCCGTATTCCTCCTGGGGATCATTTCCAAAAAAACCACTCCATCGGCAGGATTCATCGGGTTGGTGGCCGGATTCACGCTTGGGATGCTGCGCCTGGGACTCAATATATACTATGGAGACACCGTGGCGGACGGACTGATATACAGGACCATTGTGGCCCCCAACTGGCTGCATTACGAGATCGCCCTTTTTGCGATCATCATTGCACTCATGGTCACGGTCAGTTTCTTTACAAAGGCCAAGGATGCGGTTGCCATTCAAGGGTTGTACTTCGGATCCGCCACTCCCGAGCAGAGGGCCGTCACGAGGGGGAGCTGGAACAAGTGGGACGTGATCAATTCATCCATAATCATTGCATTTATCATCGCATTTTATATCTATTTCTGGTAACCAGGAGTGAAATCCATGGCATTGAACGAAAGCTATTATTCAGAGCATCCCAGGTTCCATGTGGCCCTTGACTGCATTATTTTCGGGTTTGACAGGGGTGAACTGAAGCTTTTGATCCACAAGCGACGTTTTGAACCGGCAAAGGGGGAGTGGTCCCTTTTTGGCGGTTTCATGAAAGAGGATGAGGGCCTCGAAGAGGCGGCCAACCGGATCCTCTATGAATTGACAGGGCTGGAGGAGATCTACATGGAGGAGCTTCAGACCTACGGAAGCATTGACCGTGACCCGGCGGGCAGGGTAATTTCAGTGGCATATTTTGCCCTCATTCCTGCCCACAGGTATTCTGAAGCCTATTCAAACCGGTACGGGGCTACCTGGGTGGGCCTGAAAGATCTGCCTCCCCTGATCATGGACCATGACAGCATGGTGGAGAAAGCCCTCAGGCGCCTCCAGAGGCGGGCCTCTTCACAGCCCATAGGTTTCGAATTGCTGCCCAAGGAATTCACCATCCCCCAGCTGCAGGCTTTATATGAGGCCATTTACCAGTCAAAGGTGGATAAAAGGAATTTTCGGAAGAAGATCCTCTCCATGGGGGTCCTGATCAAACTGGAAGAGAAGGACAAGACCAATTCCAGGAAGGGGGCATTCCTTTACAGTTTCGATAAAAAGAAGTACAGGAAACTGGTGGAGGGCGGGTACAATTTCACAATCTCGAGGGTATGATATTGGGTCTGTAAAGTTTGTGATGTTGAAAGTTAAAAAGGTGAATGACATAAAAATTATTTGATATGAGGAAAGATCTGAAAGAATTGGAAGTGTGGTTCGTCACAGGGAGTCAGCATCTCTACGGGGAGGAGACCCTGAAACAGGTGGACAGGGATTCCCGTGAGATCGCTGCAGCACTGGACCGGAGCGGCGACATACCGGTGAGGGTGGTTTTCAAACCGGTGGTCATTTCCCCGGAAGCCATCCATACCATTTGCCAGCAGGCAAATACGACAGGGAACTGCATCGGTCTGATCACCTGGATGCACACCTTTTCACCGGCAAAAATGTGGATCGCCGGACTGAAATCACTTTCCAAGCCGTTTGTGCACCTTCATACACAGTTCAATCGGGACATTCCATGGGACTCTATCGATATGGATTTCATGAACCTCAACCAGTCAGCGCACGGCGGGAGGGAGTTCGGATTCATTGGTTCCCGGCTCCGGATTGAGCGAAAGGTGGTTGTGGGTCACTGGGCCACCCCCATGGTCCAGCAAAAGCTGGGGACCTGGTTGAGGGCTGCAGCGGCATGGCACCGGTGGCAGGGAGGCAGGGTGGCCAGGTTCGGTGATAACATGCGTGAAGTGGCTGTTACCGAAGGCAATAAAGTGTCAGCACAGATTCAGTTTGGATACTCGGTCTCGGGTTACGGGGTCGGGGACCTGGTGGAACGGATCAACGCGGTGGCCGAATCAGATATCAATGCATTGATGGAGCAATATGAGGCGGAATATGAAGTCGCACCTGAAGCCAGGAAGGGAGGAGCACTCAGGGATACACTGAAGGAAGCTGCCCGGATGGAAAAGGGGATGCGTAACTTTTTGGAGGAGGGCGGTTTCTCAGCCTTTACCACCACATTCGAGGACCTGCACGGATTGACCCAGTTACCGGGGCTTGCCGTGCAGCGGTTGATGGCTGACGGGTACGGTTTTGGAGCCGAAGGCGACTGGAAGACTGCAGCCCTCGTATGGGCCATGAAGGTGATGGCGACCGGCCTCAAGGGTGGCACCTCCTTTATGGAGGATTACACCTACCACCTTCATCCCGACGGCATGAAGGTGCTTGGGGCCCACATGCTTGAAGTATGCCCTTCCATCTCCCACGGAAAAACCAGGCTGGAGGTGCATCCCCTGGGAATAGGCGGGAAGTCAGATCCTGCAAGGCTTGTGTTTGATGTGGCTTCCGGACCCGGAGTGAACGCATCCATCATGGACATGGGCAACAGGTTCCGCCTGCTGGTGAACCCGTGTGATGTGGTCCCTGCCGATGCACCCCTTCCCAAGCTGCCCGTTGCCAGGGTGGTCTGGCAGCCTCACCCGAACCTGGAGGTGGCAGCAGGTGCATGGATCCTTTCAGGCGGCGCACACCATACCGGGTTCAGCATGGCGGTGACCAAAGAGCACCTGGAGGACTTCTCCGAGATGGCCGGGATCGAATATGTGCTCATTGACCAGGATACCAGCATTGCTGCCATCAAAAAAGAATTGAGATGGAACGAGCTTTACTACCACCTGGCGAAAGGATTGTAAAAGAACGAATTCAGGAGAAAGACCATGCATGA
>JAHEEC010000014.1:38837-57906 GCA_024640885.1 Bacteroidota bacterium
GGGAACCGGACCCCCATCGAAAAGTTCCTGCTTGACAAACATTACCTGCGAAAGCATGGGAAGAACGCCACCTACGGACAGAAATAGCCTCGGGGCATTCTCCCACAACAGCCTTCATAAACCCTGCAACTTTACAACGTTTCAAACTTTCAACCTCACAGATTTATAAGAGATGACAACCTATACCATTGGAGTAGATTATGGCACAGATTCGGTGCGCGCCCTTGTTGTGGATACACAGACTGGGCAGGAGATGGGCACCCACATATTCCACTATCCGCGGTGGAGAGAGGGCAAATACTGCGATCCTGCCAGGAACCAGTTCAGGCAACACCCTGCGGATTACCTGGAGGGATTGGAAGTATCCATCAGGGAAGCCCTCAGGCAGGCTCCCCCCGGAGTGGCTGAAAAGGTGGTCGGGATCTCTGTGGATACCACGGGATCCACACCGGTGGCGGTAAACAGGGAGGGCATCCCCCTGGCGCTGACCCCCGGATTTGAGGATAATCCCAATGCCATGTTCATCCTCTGGAAGGATCACACGGCTGTCAGGGAGGCTGATGAGATCAATGAGCTGGCGAAGAGCTGGGGGGGAGAGGATTATACGCGGTTTGAAGGGGGTGTCTACAGCTCAGAATGGTTCTGGGCCAAGATCCTGCATGTACTTCGAACAGATGAAATGGTGAGGGAAGCTGCCTGGTCGTGGGTGGAGCACTGCGATTGGATCCCGGCCATCCTGGCAGGGAATACGGATCCACTGGAGCTCAGGCGAAGCAGGTGTGCTGCCGGTCACAAGGCCATGTGGCATGAAAGTTTTGAGGGACTTCCAGGAGAGGATTTCCTGGTGAAACTTGACCCGCTGCTGGGTGGATTAAAGAAGCGGTTATTCACCGAAACGCACACCTGCGATGTGAAGGTGGGTACCCTGGATGAGGAATGGGCAGGGAAACTGGGATTGAAAAGTTCAGTCGCCGTAGGTGCAGGAGCCTTCGATGCGCATGTGGGGGCCCTGGGGGCCGAGATCATGCCCTATTACCTGAGCAAGGTAATGGGAACCTCCACCTGCGACATGCTGATTACCCCCATGGAGGAGTTTGGTGAAAAACTGGTGGGCGGGATCTGTGGACAGGTGGATGGATCCATTGTTCCCGGTATGATCGGCCTGGAAGCGGGGCAATCGGCATTCGGTGATATCTATGCCTGGTTCAGCAACGTATTGATGTGGCCCCTTGAACACGTTGTATCAAACCTGGACGGATTGGATGCGGCCACAAAAAAGTACATCCTTGAGCAGGCGGCACAACAGATGATCGGTGCACTCAGCCAGGCGGCTGCATCAGTCGACCCATCGGAATCAGCGATCATTGCCCTTGACTGGATGAACGGAAGGCGGACACCCGATGCAAACCAGAACCTGAAGGGGGCCATCATGGGATTGACACTGGGTACAGATGCCCCAGGGATCTTCAGGGCCCTGGTGGAATCCACAGCCTTTGGCTCAAAAATGATCGTGGAGCGGTTTGTGGATGAGGGCGTGCGGATTGATGGGGTGATCGCGCTGGGCGGTGTTGCCAAGAAATCACCGCTGGTGATGCAGATCGTGGCAGATGTCCTGAATAAACCCATCAAGGTTGCCAGGTCTGATCAGGCAGTGGCCCTGGGAGCTGCCATGGCCGCTTCTGTGGTGGCCGGTGTCCATCCTTCGATCCCCAGGGCCCAGGAGGCCATGGGTGGGGGATTTGAAAAGGAATACCACCCCGATCCCCGCATGGCCCTGGAATATTCCAGGCTATATGAACGGTACAAACGCTTTGGCAGCTTTGTGGAGGAGGAGTCCGGCAGTTAAAGGAAGATTGCATTGGTGGTTACATTTTTGTTATATTTGTCAGGTGGCTTAAACGGTTGATAAGATGCGTACACTCCTCACTTTATTCCTGATCCTTATGGTCCGGCTGGCGCTCCCGGGGCAGTCGGCCGAGGAGCAGGTCATGCGGCTGAAACTGCAGGAAAATGGTGCCGCAGGCGAGATTGCCTCATCGGTTGAGGATGTCACTGCCTCCGGTGAGGAGAGACCGGGTGAATGGAATTTTTCGGTGGGGACGAGCTACTCCTATTCAAAGGCATTTGGGTCCGGAATGATGATCTATGCGGCTCCCATGTACACATTATCCCTGAATAACCGCTGGTCCCTGCACGGTGGGGTGATTGCATCCCATTACCAGGGCCTGAACCACACCTTTTTAGGAGAGTCCCTCTACCCGGGCACCTTTTCAAGCATGGCACTGTTTGCAGCTGCTTCATACCGGATGAATGACCGCCTGATCCTGCACGGAGCTGGTGTTAAACAACTGATCTCCGCACCGGCCTCTCCGTTCACCCCCTATCCCATTGATAACCTGTCCCTGGGGGCCACTTACAAACTGGGGGATAATATTACAATCGGGGCAACCATCCAACTCTACGAAGGTCAGAATTACTATTCCAATCCGTTTAACGGGACCATGTTCCGGTCACCCTATATCTGGTAGGAATGGCCATTCTGATCGCATCGCTGGCTCCTGTTTTCATCATCCTTTTCTATATCTATTTCAGGGATAAATATGACAGGGAACCCCTGGGTTTGCTGGTCAGATCGCTGGTTGCCGGAATGTTGCTGGTAATCCCTATTTTTTTTGTGGAGCGTTTCCTGGTTTCAGTCATGCCCCCCTTAAATAAAGTCATGGCGGCTGTCTACCACTCCTTCGCAGTGGCAGGCACCACCGAAGAGGCATTCAAATTCCTGGCCCTTTACCTGCTGATCTGGAAGAATCCCAATTTCAATGAGAAGTTTGACGGGATTGTCTATGCCGTCTTTGTTTCGCTTGGATTTGCAGCGGTTGAGAACGTGATGTATGTAATGGACGGAGGCTACCAGACCGCAGTGGTGAGGGCCATTACGGCGGTCCCTGCACATGCCCTATTCGGGGTCACCATGGGTTATTACCTGGGGATCGCGAGGATGTATTCAGAAATCAGGACTGAAAATTTGCGCAAGGCCCTGCTGATCCCCATCCTGCTCCATGGCATCTATGATTTTATCCTGATGGTGGAGGTAGACTGGCTCCTGGCCCTTTTTATCCCTTATGTGATCTACCTGTACGTGGTAGGTGCCAGGAAGATGCGGATCCTCTCGGATGCCTCCATTTTCAAACCCCTGGACGGGGAAGAGTAGAAGTTCAAGGTGATTTACGTCATTGGACAGCCCTGTTTCGGGGCTTTTTTCTTAAATTGGGTAAAACCCAAATCACGCCATGTACGAAACAATCATTCCCAATGCCGATTCCATACCGGTGCACTGGTTATGGTTCGAAGTGCTTCTCATTTTCACATTTTTTATTCATATGATCCTGATGAATTTTCTCCTGGGGGGAAGCCTTCTCACAGTCTGGGATCTGATCAGGGGAAAGTTGGAAAAGAGAGCGTCGGGCAGCATTCCCACCCTCATCGCCCTTACGGTTAACTTCGGGGTTCCGCCCCTGCTCTTTGTGCAGCTTCTTTACGGACATCTCTTCTATTCAAGCTCGGTCATGCTGGCAGTTCCCTGGATCGTGGTGATCCCGGTACTGATCCTGGCCTATTATGGGGCCTATATTTTTGTAAAGAAATCGGAGAAGGCGCCGGGATGGTCCAGGGGTGCCCTGGTGGTTACCTCCCTTTTCCTTCTTTACATCGCCTTTATCTTTGTGAACAACAACGCCCTGGCCATCCGGCCCGGGAGGTGGGGCCTCTACTTTGAAAACCCGGGTGGCCGGAACCTGAACCTGGGGGAACCCACCCTATGGCCCAGGTACCTGCACTTTGTCCTTTCAGCGCTTGCCATCGGCGCCCTTGGCCGCGCCATTGCCTACCGATATTCAAAAATTGAAGAGGGGGAGAAGGAACCCCAGATCCGGAGGAACCTGAGAATATTCGGATGGATCACCCTGATCCAGATGGGCATCGGGACCTGGTTCTGGTTATCCATGCCCCCGGCGGTATGGAAGACCTTTATGGGAGGGTCCCTGTTCGCCACCATCCTGATGGTGCTCGGCTGGCTTGGATCCCTGCTGGTGCTGCATAGTTCCTTCACCGGGAGGCTTACCGCATCCATGATACTCGGGGGATTTCAGGTACTGATCATGGTATTGATCCGGGACCTGGCAAGGGGAGCCTATCTTGAAGGGATCTTTCGGCCCTCAGATCTTGAGAATGTGGGTGAAGTTTCTCCGCTGATCGCATTCCTGATTGTATTTGCCATCGGGGTTCTTGCAATCTTTTACATGATCCGCCTGAGTTTCAAATCAAAAACCCCCGCACCATGAATTATCCGGTCTGGTACCTTCCCAACCTGGGAGGAGGCTTGTTGATCGCCATCATCGCGGTCCTTCATGTGGTTATCTCACACCTGGCAGTGGGGGGAGGGCTCTTCCTGGTGCTTACCGAGAGAAAGGCGGTTCGTTCAAAGAACGCTGACCTGATGGAGTATGTGAGAAGGCATACCTGGTTCTTCCTCCTGCTGACCATGGTTTTCGGCGGGATGAGCGGGGTGGGGATCTGGTTTATCATTGCGCTGGTCCACCCTGCGGCCACCTCCTCCCTGATCCATACTTTCGTATTTGGATGGGCCATCGAGTGGGTCTTTTTCATAGGTGAGATAGTGGCATTGCTCATCTATCATTACCGGTTCGGGAAGATGGATGACCGATCACACATGATTTTAGGCTGGCTGTACTTCATCTTTGCATGGCTCAGCCTGTTTATCATCAACGGGATCCTGGGATTTATGCTTACTCCGGGAAAATGGATTGAAACCGGGAACTTCTGGCAGGGATTATTCAATCCAAGTTATCTTCCTTCCCTGATCTTCCGGACCTGCATCTCGGTGATCATTGCCGGGGTATTCGGACTTGTGACCGGCTCCTGGCTGAAGGACCCGGAGATGAGACGTACCGTATTTCGGAACTGTGCCAGGTGGATATACATTCCCTTTGTGCTGCTGGGCCTTACCGGCCTCTATTATACAAGGGTGATCAGTGAAGATTCTTTTCAGAACCTTTTTCATTTTAACCGCGAAGGTTCCCCGTTTATCGTCCTGCTCCTGGTCAGCTCCATCCTCCTGTTTGGAGTTGGGTTGTTTACCCTTTTCAGGACCCCCCGGTTTGTGCAACGCGCCATCGCCTTGCTGCTGGTCCTGATCTGTGTGGGATGGATGGCTGGATTTGAATACATGAGGGAAATCGCCAGGAAGCCCTTTGTGCTTTACGGGCAAATGTACTCCACCGGCATAAGAACCGATTCGGTTGCAATCATAAACAGGGAGGGGTTCCTGAACCGGGCAAAATGGGCCACGGTTAAAGAGGTGACCGATGAGACCATGATGGATGCAGGTGCCGAATTGTTCCGGTTGCAGTGCCTTTCCTGTCACACCGTGGACGGGTACAACGGGCTGATGGACAAAACTGATAAACTGACCGAACGGGGATTGGAAGCCATGCTGACCGGCATGGGCAAGGTACACAGTTATATGCCTCCTTTCGTGGGAACAGCCGGGGAGAAGAGGGCACTGGCGGCATACCTTTACCGGGGCTTACAAGGAAAAAGCACCACTCCCGATCCCCCATCCCAGGCCCGTGAGCTTCCCCTGGAGATCCCTGAATTCAATCCCAAAGAAGCCGAATATGTCTTGCTGGTGTGGAATGACCTGGGGATGCACTGCATCTCCGATAACGAAAGGTATTTCTCTTTTCTTCCTCCGGCCAATACATTGAATGCCCAGCTCTTCCGAAGGGGGCCCAAACCAGAAGTGGTCACAGGGGGGGTGACCCTTGAATACGAGGTGGAGACGGGTTTTAGAAATCCTGAGAATCACTCCTTGCTCTGGGATTATGACAAGGAGCTCTTCGGGGTGGACCTCCCGGCAGGAACCGGCCTGGCGGGGAATGGGGTCACAGGTACCATGGAGTCCCAGGGCGGGGTCTTTGCCGCTCACTTTATTCCCCTTATGCCTTATAATGACGACGGCACCTATAATCCTTATCCAATAGTCACCGTCACGGCCATGGATCAGGATTCCGGCAACGTCCTCGCAGTCACCAGGGCCGTGGCTCCTGTCTCTACGGAGCTCGGATGCCGCAATTGCCACGAGGGCGGCTGGCGCTGGAACAACGTGTCGGGACTGTCGGATCTGACCGCCATAAACATCCTGAAGGTGCACGACCGTTCTCACAGGACGACCCTTCTGGCAGATGCAGAGAACGGCCATCCAAAATTGTGCCAGTCCTGTCATGCCGATCCCGCTCTGAATGCGGCCGGCAAACCGGGTGTGCTGAACCTTTCATCCGCCATGCATGGCTTTCATGCCAATTACCTGTCAGGAATGGATCACGAAGCATGCAACATGTGTCATCCGAGCCGCCCCGAAGGAAATACCAGTTGTTTCAGGGGGCGCCACCTCCAGGTGGGTGTAAACTGTACGGAGTGCCATGGCACCATTGAAGATCATGCCCTGGGACTTCTCGCCAACCAGACACAAATAGAGGCGGCAGGAAGGCTCTCCAGGGGACTTGAACCGGTCTATGCTTCCTCCAAAGAGGAGATCAAACCGAGGAGGCCCTGGGTCATGGAACCGGACTGCAAATCCTGCCATACCAATTTCAATATATTTGAGGACGGTTTTGAAGGCACCGCCTTTAATTTATGGGCTCCCGGTCTTGAGGCCCTTTACCGGAGCCGCACCGACAACCACGGAGTGATGTGCGAGGCATGCCATGGTTCCACGCATGCAGTGTACGGTGCAACCAATAAATATGGATTGCAACGTGATAACCAGCAACCTCTGCAATACCAGGGGCTTGCAGGCACCATCGGCACCCATAACCAGTGCATGGTTTGCCATATCACGGAGATGACAACCAATGGCCACCATCGAAATATGTTGAACAGGGACCCGCTTCCCGTTATTGTAGAATCCTATGAAGACTAATCAATGCATGCTCCTCATGGCAGCGGCTACATTGGCCATGAGCTGCACTTTCAGGCAGGATGTGCATCACATCGGTGAATTCTTCCCCGAGAGTGAGGATTTCTGGGAAGTGATTCCCAGGGAGTCACTGGTGGAGCGGGTGGGGATCGCCTTTGAGTTTACCGAGGGGCCTGCCTGGCATCCCGACGGGTACCTCATCTTCAGTGATATCCCCTCCAATACAATCTATAAGTGGACCGGCAGGAAGTACCAGGTTTTCAGGCATCCCAGCAACAATGCCAACGGATTGCATGTGGAATCCGACGGATCTGTGCTGGCCTGCGAGCATGGTTCAAGGAGCCTGACCAGGTACACTCCGGAGGGGGAATTGGAGATCCTGGCTGACCGTTACAATGGAAAAAGATTTAACAGCCCCAATGACCTTTGCAGGGCTTCAAACGGGGCCATCTATTTCACAGATCCTCCGTGGGGGCTGCCTGGAGTCAACAACGACCCGGGCAAGGAGCTTCCCTACAACGGAGTGTTCAGGTTGCACAGGGGTGAGGTGACACTGGTTGACAGCACCCTTTCATGGCCCAACGGGATTGCCCTTTCACCGGATGAGCGCGCGCTCTATGTGGCCAATCTGGAGATCATCAAGGTGAACGGCGAGGATCAGTACCAGGTATTCTGGATGAAGTACAACCTCGATGAGACGGGAGAGGTCAGGGATAAAACCATCTTCTTTTCAGCCCAGGATACATCACTCCCGGGAGGACCCGACGGGATGGCGGTGGATAAGGAGGGAAACCTTTTCCTGACCGGACCGGGCGGGATCCTGGTGGTGGATCCGGAAGGAAATCACCTTGGAACAATCGGGATCCCGGTTCCGGCATCCAACCTGACTTTTGGTCCGAGGGGGAAGGAGCTTTTTGTCACTGCAAGGTCCACAGTAGTAAAGATTGCCTTAAATTAGGTGCAAAATTTATCCTTGATGTATAAACCAGATGACCATATCCTTGTTATTTTCGGAGCCTCGGGAGACCTTACCCGGCGAAAACTGATCTATGCCCTGAGGGAGCTTCAGAAGCTGGACCTGTTGCCCGGAAAGTTTGCGGTGCTTGGCATCGGAAGGAGCGCTTACACAGATGACTCCTACAGGGAGATGATCGCTGAAAACCTGGATGATCCGGGTGAGATCCTTCCGCAGCTTCATTATCTCTCCATGGATCCCGAGGATGAGAAGGCATATCCCGGGCTTGCAGCACATCTTGCCGGGATGTCATCATCCATGCAGATGGATCCCAATTACATCTTCTACCTGGCCACTCCCCCCAGCCTTTACGGGGCCATTCCCCATCACCTCTCCAAAGTGGGGCTCACCAGGGAGGGCGGGGGCACCTGGAGGCGGATCATCATCGAAAAACCGTTTGGGACCGATTTTCAATCAGCCCGAGCGCTGAATGCATCGCTCCTGGAACTGCTCCAGGAGCACCAGATATTCAGAATCGATCACTACCTGGGAAAAGAGACCGTGCAGAATGTACTGGTGACCCGTTTTTCCAACGGGATCTTCGAGCCCCTCTGGAACCGGAATTTCGTGGATCACGTAGAGGTCACCTCTTCAGAGAACCTTGGGGTGGGATCCAGGGGAGGATACTATGACCACTCGGGGGCCCTCAGGGACATGCTGCAAAACCACCTTCTCCAGCTGGTGGGTCTTGTGGCCATGGAACCCCCCACGGTGATCAGTTCCGATGCCATCAGGAATGAAGTGCTGAAAGTATTCCAGGCCATTCGCCCCATCAGGGGAGATGAAATCCGGAAGCGGGTGATCAGGGGACAGTACATGGCGTCCAGTGTGAGGGGTGAAACCTTGAAAGGGTACCGGGAAGAGGAGGGGGTGCCAGCGAACAGCCGGACCGAAACCTTCGTGGCCATGAAGCTGTTCATTGACAACTGGCGATGGGGCGGGGTTCCCTTTTACATCCGGACCGGAAAGAGGCTCCCTACGCGTGTCACCGAGATCGTCATCCATTTTAAGCCATCCCCCCATACCCTGTTCGACGAACTGCATCCCGGGCATGGCCAGGGGAACCTTCTGGTGATCCGCATTCAACCCGATGAGGGCATCCTGCTGAAATTCGGAATGAAGGTACAGGGGGCCGGTTACAAGGTGCAGGAAGTGAACATGGATTTTCATTATAAGGATTTAATGGACAGCTATATACCAGAGGCTTACCAGAGGTTGTTGCTGGATTGCATGCAGGGTGACAGTACCCTGTATGCCAGGGGGGATGCGGTGGAGGCAGCCTGGAAGTTTGTGGACCCCATCCTGAAGGCATGGAAGGAGGATCCGGCGATCCCTTTGCACGGCTACCCCTGTGGAACATGGGGCCCGGAAGTTGCAGATCAGATCATTGAAGGGGAGGAGCAATCCTGGCGCTATCCCTGTAAGAACCTGGCCGATGACGGTCTCTATTGTGAATTGTAATGGAAAGAAGAAGACATTATGTGTATCCTGACCCCGCATCCCTGGCCGGAGCCTTTGCATGTGAGGTCAGTAACTTCCTCATGGAGGTATCCGATTCCGGGAAACCCGTGCATGTGGCCCTTTCCGGGGGGAGTACCCCCCTTTCCATTTTCAAACAGCTGAAGGATACCACCCTAAAAGAGCATTGGACATTTGTTCGCCTTTACTGGGTGGACGAAAGGTGTGTCCCGCCTGACCACGAGGAAAGCAATTACGGGAATGCCTTGAAAAGCATGATACAGCCCCTGGATCTGCCCGGTGAGCACCTGCACAGGATCAGGGGGGAGGAGGATCCTGCATCCGAGGCCGCACGCTATGGACAAATGTTGTCGGAGCAGCTCCCGGTGGAGCGGGGGGTACCCGTTTTCGACTGGATATGGCTTGGTATGGGAGAAGACGGGCACACTGCCTCTATCTTTCCCGATCAGCTCCACCTGTGGAACAGTCCTGAGAGCTGTGCAGTGGCCACACATCCGGGGACCGGTCAGAAACGCATCACCCTTACCGGCAACGTAATCAATGCGGCCCGGAGGGTCTCTTTTCTTGTCACCGGGGAGAAAAAAGCACCCTTGCTCAATGAGATCATTATGAAGGAGGGACGGTACCTGGAATACCCTGCCTTTTATGTGGCTCCCGATTCGGGAAACCTGGAATGGTTCATGGACAAGGATGCCACCAGCTGGCTTTAGGCACCGGCTTAATTGCCTACACCTTCATTTCCTGAGTCCAGGATAAATCTCCACTCCCCGTTCTCTTTGATCCATACCGATACATATGTTCCCTGTTGCACCTCATCGGATCCACTGGGTTGCAAAGTGTAGACACCATAGGTGTACCCCAGGTCTCCCGATTTGGCAACCCTGGCATGAAGTGGCTCCCAGGTAAGGGTAAATCCACTGTCATCGGTTCCTTTCAGCACCTCTGAGACTGCCTGGATCCCTTCCACGGGCATGCTCTGGGGTCTCAGCAAAACGCCCTCGCTGGCACAGTAGGTATCAAATGCAACCTTCATGCCTTCATTTAATGATAGCTCGGAAAATGCCTTATCCGCATCGGTCAGCTCCTTTGTATTGCGTTCCAGGCTGCCCCCATCTGTGCAGGAGATAAGAGATATTGCGGCAATGATCAGTAGAAGCTGTTTCATAAATCTCGTTTTTTTCGGTTTTCTTGACATTGTGTATTACCTTGCAAATTAAGAAGTATTTCTTAGAAAGCCCATTTCCCCGTTTATGAGTGCGAATCATCTACTGTCCCATGCCATTGATTTGGATAACCAGGATGTGCTGAAGGCATACCGAAATCTTTTTGTGATTAAGGATCCGTCGCTGATTTACCTGGATGGAAATTCACTGGGCCGCCTGCCGGTGAAGACCATTGCGCATATGAATACCACCATCCAGGAGCAATGGGGGGAGCGGTTGATCAGGAGCTGGAATGAGGGCTGGTACCAGCAATCCATGCGTCTCGGGAAAAAAATTGCCCAGATCATCGGTGCACATCCCGAGGAGGTAATTGTGTCTGACTCCACCTCCGTGAACCTTTACAAAATTGCCTACGGAGCCCTGAAGATGATGGAAGGCCGGTCGGAAATCGTTTCCGATGACATGAATTTTCCATCTGATCTCTATGTGCTGCAGGGATTGATTAAGCAATTCGGCAACAGGCATACACTGAGGCTGCATAAATCAGCCGACGGGATCTCGGCCGACATGACTGAACTGGTTCGGATCATCAAGCGGAAAACTGCCCTGGTAAGCCTTTCGCACGTCGCCTTTAAAAGCTCCTATATGTATGATATGGAGAGGGTTACAGAATTGGCCCATATGCAGGGCGCGCTTATCCTCTGGGATCTGAGCCATTCCGTGGGTGCAGTCCCCATCAGCCTCAGGAAGGCCAATGCCGACCTGGCCGTTGGATCTACCTATAAGTACCTGAATGGAGGTCCCGGCTCCCCCGCATTTCTGTTTGTCAGGAAGGACCTCCAGGAGAAAATGGAGAATCCCATCCAGGGTTGGTTCGGGGAAAAGAGCCCCTTTGAATTCAATCTGCATTACCGGCAATCCGGCGGGATCAGGAAATTTCTCACCGGGACCCCCCCGGTGGTTTCCATATCCGGCCTGGAACCCTCCCTGGATATGGTACTGGACGCGGGGATAGGGGCCATCAGGGAAAAAAGCATGGCGCAGAGTGATTACCTGATCACCCTTGCAGATGAATGGTTGTTCAAGCAGGGATTCAGGTTGGGATCTCCGGAATTTTCAGAAAAAAGAGGTTCTCATATCTCCATCAAACATGCGGAAGCTTACCGCATCTGCAGGGCACTCATCGATCCGGAGGTGGGTGAAAGGGTGGTCATACCAGATTTCAGGGAACCCAATAACATCCGGCTTGGGATCACTCCCCTCTATACCACATTCCAGGAGATCTACCTGGCCATGGAAAAGTTGCGCCTTATTATGGAAGAGAAAATTTATGAAAGGTATCCCAGGACCAGGGATAAGGTGACCTGAAAGGAACAATAAATGAAACATAAAATTATAGTGCTGGGCGCTGGCCTTGTGGGTAAGGCCATTTCCATTGACCTGAAGAAAAGTGGTCATGACGTGACTTCGGTGGACATGGACCCGCAGGTCCTCACGGAATTGAGGGAACAACATGGCATCGGTACCATCCGGTCGGATTTTACCGGCGATCACCTGGATGAATTGATCGGGGATTTTGACCTGGTGGTCGGGGCGGCCCCGGGTGCCAGTGGTTACGGGATCATGGAGCGGGTGATCAGGTCGGGCAAGCACATGGTGGATATCTCCTTTTGTCCGGAGGACTTCATGGAACTGGACGGGATCGCAAGGGAGAAAGGAGTCACGGTCGTGGCTGATATGGGAGTTGCCCCGGGGATGTGCAACGCAATCCTGGGCTACCATAATGAGCGCATGAAGGTTCAATCGTACCGATGCCTGGTGGGGGGACTGCCCGTGGAACGGGATTGGCCACTGGAATATAAATCCTCCTGGTCTCCTATGGATTGCATTGAGGAATATGTGAGGCCTGCCCGGTTTCGCGAGGGAGGGGTTGATGTAGTGAAGCCGGCCCTTTCGGACCTGGAGCCAGTGGAATTTGAAGGAATCGGGACGCTTGAAGCCTGGAATTCGGATGGGTTGCGGTCGCTTCTTGGCTCATTTCCCCACATCCCTGATATGGTGGAGAAAACACTTCGCTATCCGGGTACCGTGGAGTATCTGAGGGTGCTCAGGGAACTGGGCTACTTTTCCACCGATGAGGTTGATGTCGGGGGCCGGATGATCCGACCCGTGGACCTGACCGCGTCCCTGCTCTTTCCACTGTTCAGGCTGGAGCAGGGGGAGCGGGAATTTACCGTGATGCGGGTGGTCATTGAGGGCGTGGAGGATGGAAAAAGGGTAGGCTATGAGTATGAATTGTATGACGAATACGATCCCGCAAGTGATACCTTTTCCATGGCGCGAACCACCGGGTATACCTGTACCGGAGTGGCCGGGCTCATCCTGGAAGGATTGCTCCCGGGACCCGGGGTGATCCCTCCCGAACAGGCTGCCGTCAGTGAAGAGGGGTTCCGGTACCTGCTGAAGCACCTGCGGGACCGCGGAGTGATCTATCGCGTCAGGCGGGTCCCCCTGTAGCAGCGCTCAATGCGCCCTTATATAGAGCGATTCTAAATAACAGCCCTTCTTCGTTCCCTCTGCAACCTATTGGGTGTGGCAGCGTTCATCATATAAAACCATACCAAATGGCTTCCCTGAACGAATTCACCGGGGTACTGGGACGTGCCCGTGCTGCCCACCTGTTGCGCAGGGCCTCTTTTGGCCCCACCATCCAGGAAATAGAACAGTTTGCCGGATATACAGCCGCTGAAGCAATGGCCCTTCTGCTGGATGATTCTGCCACTGATCCTTCACCGCCCACCGATCCCCTGACGGGCCAGACCTGGGTAGACCCCACCGGTGCAACCGGACCACCGAAGGCCGGGGATTCCAACAGCGAACAGGATGACCTGTTCCGCTATTTCCAGTCATGGCACATGGATGTGATGCGCCGCTCACCCCTTTCCCTTAAGGAGAGGATCACATGGTTCTTTCATACCCATCTTCCGGCCCGGTGGACAAGGATTAATTCAAGCGAAGCGATCTACTACCAGAATTGCCTGTACAGGTTTTATGCCTATGGCAGCTTTAAGGAGCTCTTTAAGAAAATTTGCGTGGACAATGCCATGCTGGTATACCTTGACGGCTCTTCCAACCGGAAAAATTCCCCCAATGAGAATTTCGCCAGGGAGATGCTGGAACTGTACAGCATCGGCAAGGGAACACAGGTTGCCGAAGGGGATTACACCAACTACACAGAGGACGATATCAGGGAAGCCACACGGGTCCTTACTGGTTGGACATTCGATGAAACTTTTGCTACCCTGGATCCGGATACGGGATTTCCCACCGGAAAGATGCGGTCGCATATGGCCGGATCCCCTGCCACCCAGGTGGCCACTGAACACGATCCGGGACAGAAGCAGTTCACCTCGAAATTTGGAGGGGAATTGATCGGGCCAACTGAGGTGGTGGAGGGATTCCCCACCGTTGAGGCTGCCTACGGGGAGCTGGACCGGATGATCGAAATGATCTTCAGTCAGCAGGAGACCGGCAGGTTTATAGCCCGCAAACTATACCGGTTTTTTGTCTACCACTTTATCTCCGGGGAGGTGGAGCGGGATGTGATCGAGCCCCTCTCCCAGCTGCTCCTGGACCAGGATTACAGCATTGTGGAGGCGTTGAAATTATTGCTGAAAAGTGAACATTTCTTTGACAGCGATGATGCGGTGAAGGAAAATGACAACATGGGTGCCCTGATCAAATCCCCGGTGGATCTGTTTACCGGACTATTCAGGTTTTTCGGGATCACCCTGCCCGACCGCGAATCAGACCCGGCCTCTTTCTACGCCGATATGGGCTACGTGGTGTCAAAACTGGAAGACCAGGGATTGAATTTTTATGAGCCCTTCGAGGTGGCCGGTTATCCTGCCTACCACCAGATTCCCGGCTATAACAGGAACTGGATCACCACCTATGCCCTTGCCCACCGTTACCAGGCAGGCGGGATCCTGATGAAGGTGATGGATCAGTCCGCCGAAAGGAGTTTTCAACTGGATATCCTGGACTGGGTGGAAAATTCAGGCCACATCGCAGATCCCTCCGATGCTGCGGAGATCATGAATACCCTGGTCAATAACCTGTATGCCGTGGAACTGACCCAGGAGCGGTACGATTATTTTCTCTATACAGTTTTCCTGGATTACCCTGATAACCAGGCATATGCCCGGGAACTGTGGCGCCAGGAATGGATCATCTATAAGAACACGGCCGACGGTGCCACCGTTCGGAACCTGCTTGAAACACTTTTTTCAGCATTGGTGGAAACCCCCGAATTTCAATTATACTAACTGCGATGAAGAGACGACAATTTATCAGGAACATGACCTATGGAAGTGCTGCAGGTCTGACCCTGGGCGGGATCCCGCTGAACCTGCTTGCAGCAAACAGCGGACTGAAGCAGATGGCGGCAGGAAGCAACAATGACAATGTGCTGGTTTTCATTCAGCTCCACGGGGGAAATGATGGACTGAACACGCTGATCCCCGTCTCACAGTACAGCGATTACTACAACCTTCGGCCCAATATTGCCATCAAGCCCACGGGAACCAGGAGCTACATTGAGGTGGACAACTCGGTGGATGAGTCAGCAAGGATCGGGTTGCATCCCGATATGCTCTCTTTTAAGGAGATGTATGACCAGGACAAGGTGGCCATTATTCAGAATGTGGGGTATCCCGACATGAACCTATCCCATTTCAGGGGTAGGGATGTGGTTTTCATGGGGGGAGATGAGTCGGGGAATAACAATTACAATTCGGGATGGATGGGGCGGTACCTGGATAATATCTTTCCCGGATACCCGGAGAGCTATCCAAACGAATCCATGCAGGATCCCATCGGGATCGAGCTCAGCGGCACCCTCTCCCTGGCCTTTCACAGGGAGAACGGCATTCCCATCGGGCTCAACATCGGGAGCCCCGAACAGTTTTACCAGCTGATCAGCAGCGTGGGGGTCAACCCGCCCATCCAGTTCCCGGGAACCCATGCAGGGGATGAACTCAGGTATATCATGGAGTTTGAAAAGAAGTCAAACCAGTACGCAGGAAGGCTCCGTGATGTGTACAATGCTGCAGGTGAATCGAGTGTGGAGTACCGCGATGGGTACCCCTATGCCTCTCCCGGCCGGGACAATAACCTTGCAAGTCAGCTTAAACTGATCGCCAGGCTCCTGGCAGGCGGAGTGAAAACCAAGATCTTTTTATGCCGCATCGGGGGATTTGACACCCACGGCGACCAGGTGGAGGAATATGACTCCAGCCTCGGGCTTCATGCCGCCCTCCTTTACAACATGTCCACCGCCATCCAGGACTTCTACAGCGATTTGAAAGAGCGCGGCATTGAGGAGAGGGTACTTTCACTCACCTTTACCGAGTTCGGACGCAGGGCCTATTCCAACGACAGCTACGGCACCGACCACGGCACAGCCACGCCCGTTTTTGTTTTCGGTACCAAACTGAACAGCGGGATCTACGGGGTGAATCCCGGTCTTAAACCGGACGAGCTCCATCACGGGAACCTTGTCTATAACATCGATTACCGCCAGATCTACACCTCCGTGATCCAGGACTGGTTTGAAGGGGACAATGAAGCCCTCATAAAGACCGGGTTCAACCAGTGGGTGGATACCAAACTGCCCATCGTGGCCACCACCGGCACCCGGGCATACACGCCCGGAAAGAATCCCAACTCCCTTCACCTCTATCCCAACCCGGTTCAGGACCAGATCCATATACAGTACAACCTTGAATTCAGGGGAGGTGTGGAGTTGCATGTGATTGACAGCTCCGGGAGGAAGGTTAAATCGGTATTCCAGGAGGGAAATTTCGGTCCCAATACCTCTACCCTGGATGCCTCGGATCTTAAAGAGGGCATGTACCACCTGCAGATGATCCACAGGGGCAGGCGTTACCACACCAGTTTTCTCAAGTTGTGATTACTCTTCCGGCGGGGTGAATTGTCCCGCATCCAGTTTAATGAGCAGGGGACGCTCGTATTTACCCAGGATATGAAGGTGGGCCAGGATTGCAATTCCATTGTCACCGGTCTGGATCATGTCGGCCACATCGACGCGCTGGTCAAAATTCCGGTAGATGGTATTGACCAGGAGAGCCGACTCCAGTTCATACTGGTAAATCACAAGGGCATTGGTATTGGTCTGGGATATGAAGAGGGCATAGTCTCCGTTTTCACCGGAAAGTTTCCCTGCCACCACAGCGGCCTTAAAGGTCAGTTCATAGAGGGGGTCTGCAGGAAGGTCCTTGATATTCTGGCTGGCCGTCACGTCGATTTCTGTTTCCGGCAGGATGTAATTGTTCCCTTCGTAGTAGCTGGTCAGCCCAAAAATTGATCCCGATTTCGGGAGCGTGGAGCTGATCCCTTCCTCGATCTGGAAAGAGTAAATGTCACCGGTTGCACCAAGGGAGGTGAGATCCATGAAGACGGTCCGGAGGGTATAGTTGTAAAAGCAATTGACATAATAACCGGTCCCCCCGGTGTTGCTGTACTCCCCGATGTAAAAGGGGAAATCCTGTCCCGTTTTATTGAGGTGCCTCTGAACCAGGTACTCCAGGTCGGTATTCACGGGCAGTTTGTTGCTTCTTTCCAGTGTGAAACTGCTGTTGAACCTGGAGATCCAGGAGGAGCGTGTAACAAAGTCATATCCGAGCACAACCAGGTTCCCGCGGCTGTCACTGTAGGCGCTCAGGGGCATGGTCATCTCCAGCGCGTGCTGTTCACTGATGCTTCCATCCGATGGATTGATGAGGATCGCGTAGGCTTCAAATTGCTGGTTCATGGCCACAAATCCGTAGGAGTTGCCACTCCGGATCATTTTTGAGGCAGGGGCGAGCCAGTCATAGGTCATGGTCCATACCACCTCCCCGGTGGCGCTGGCCCTGACCACCTGGGTATTGGGGTATTCGATCTCCGAAGCTTCATCTTTTACCGCGGAAATGAAGAGATAGCCCCCATCAGAAAGTTCGCTCACACTTTCGGGATAAAAGGAGAGCCCCTCATCGGGGTGGTTATAGATCTTCGTGAACCCATCCTCGGGCAATACCTCTTTCTGGTTGATCTCGCAACCCGTGATCAGGAGCAGAAAGAAGAACATATAAATCGCGATTCGTACCATAGGCTCAGTAAAAACACTCCACATTGCTGAAATACTTCTGTTTTTGCAGGGAGAAGAGCAGTGATAAACTTACCTGCAGGTTGTTCAGGAGGATGTCATCCTGTGCAAATGTGCTCCCGCTCCCGGTTTCGAACCGGTTTGGTTTGCTGGTGATGTTGTGCAATCCGGCATGGTAGCCCAGGTTCAGGTCAAGGATGATATACCTCAGGTCAATGTAGGTCCCGGCCACAGCCCCGGCGGTTATTTTTGGCCGGATGAAGGTCTGGTTGGAGGCGTCGTTGGACCCGAGCAGGTGGCTGTAGGCTGCCGTGAGCCCCGCATAAGGCCTGAAACGCTTCAGATCCAGGTTGTATCTTACTTCCAGTGGAACCGACAGGTAACGCAGGAGGTAGGGCGTTACCTGCTCCACGGTTTCATTGCTGAAAATGATCTCGTTGATTTTGCTGAACCGGTATGTATAGGTGCCGGGTTTAAGGGAGAGAATCAGGTTCTTGCTGTACCATTCAGCCTGGATAAAATATTGGTTGCCTATATTCTGCAACATTCCGGAATAGTGATTCCCGTATGTGTTCCCGGCCAGGTCTTCGTAAATGTTATAGGACTCCAGGACCATGATCTGGGCGCTGTTGGCGCCGGCCCCGAAACCGATCCGGAGGTGATCCAGGAAACCGGAGCGCTGGGCGAGGGAGTTGTGGGGGAGGAGAATGAATCCTGCCACGATGCCTATGATTTTCAGTTTTCCCACCACTACCTAAACAGTTTCTTTGCAAAATGGTTGCATCTACCTGGTCAAAACGTGAATTGCAGCAGGATGTTTCATGGGAATCCCTATTTTTATAGGAGGAGAGAGGAACGGATCACCCGGAAGCCCCACAGAAACAAAATACGGTATCCATGGAAAAAAAGGTAAAAATTGCTTCAGGAGCTCCATGGGAGCAGGTGGTTGGGTATTCAAGGGCGGTCAGGAGCGGGAACCTGATCGAGATTTCCGGTACCATTGCCATTGATGGCGATGGAAACGACCTGGGGGAGGGCGATCCCTACCGCCAGACCATGGAGATCATCCGCATTGCCCAAAGGGTGCTGGAGCAGGCCGGAAGCCGGCTCGAGGATGTGATCCGAACCAGGATCTATGTGACCGATATCTCCATGTGGGAAGAGATCGGCCGGGCACACGGAGAGTGCTTCGGCTCCATCAGACCTGCCACTTCCATGGTCCAGGTATCTGCCCTGATCCGTCCCGT
>JAHEEC010000169.1 GCA_024640885.1 Bacteroidota bacterium
TCGCATTGCTTGGTTTCAGTCTCCAGGGATTCTCCCAAACGGATCCCGGCGAAGGCTGCCTCGCAGAATTCGACTGGAAAATAAATGATTCAATCAGGATGTTCGCCCCAGGCATGGCCGTCAATTTTTACGACCTGTCCGAAGGGGAGGTTGTGAACAGGCTATGGGATTTTGGAGATGGTTCCTATTCCGGGGACCGGAATCCCATGCACATCTTCACATTCCTGGATGGAACTTTCCCAGGCCCTGATGCAAACGGGGTTTTCATCCCCAAGGTCTGCCTGACCATCACCACCATGGACAGTTGTTCCTCGACCGTATGCAAAACCATTGAGGTCATCCCCGATACCATCATCTATCCCGATCCGGATTGTTATCTCTATTTTTATCCCTACAGGAACGACACCCTGGTCACCATTCCTGAAGTGATCCCCTACTCCTTCAAGGTCAGCGCACCGGAAAATACCGTATCCTACCACTGGGATTTCGGGGACGGGGCCAGCAGCGAGGAGGCCAATCCGGTACACAATTTTGATTTTATGGGCGGGATCTTCGAGGTCTGCCTCCGGATCGCAACAGCAGACGGATGTACAAGCAGCTACTGCGCTCCCGTCTATATTGGGTACAACGATACCATCCCAGAGCCAGATTGCCAGGCATTCTACACCTATTCGGTCATGGAAAGCTACCCGGAACAGTTTGCCTTCCAGGATCTTTCCAGGGGATCCAGTCCTGTGGCATGGTTCTGGGACTTCGGAGATGGTACATTCTCCGACGAACAGAACCCGGTTCACGTATTCTGGACCATCAGTGACTCCCTGGTGGCGCAGGGTTACCTGGGCCCTCCCATCGCCGACCGGTACAAGGTGTGTCTCACCGTCGTGACCGATGATAACTGCAAAAGCACCTACTGCGATGTGGTATACATGGGTGGGGGCCACGACACCATCTACCCGCAACCCTGTCCCTATTTCATCTCCCTGACCACTTCGAACATCCTTGGCGGATACTTCTGCAACGGTACTGCAAGTGCCAGCCTGGTGGATGCCGGGGGGACCACGGTACAAGCGCAGGAGATCTACTGGTCCACAGGTGACACCGGTCCGAATGCAGGCAACCTGTGTGTCAATATCCCCTATTATGTCAGCATGACCGGACCGGAAGGGTGCCAGGTGGTGGGATCCTTTGCCATCATCGACTATACCCAACCCATGGAGCCATTTGGCTACTGGACCATCTACGGTTACGGATCCTCCTATGATCTGAACTACGCTGCACCTGGTTCAGGCTATATCTGCACATGGCAATTCAGCGACGGGACCATCCTTACGGGAGAGAATGTGAAATATTCAGAGGGAGCTAATGCTCCCGGATCGGTCACGCTGAATGTGCTCGACGCCTCTGGAAACCTTGTCTATACTTCGGAAATCGCCCTTAACCAGGCCACGGCGGTAAAGGAATCCAAAACTCCAGTGTTGAAACTCTTCCCGAATCCAGTTGAGGATGAGATCCACCTGGTACTTGGAGAATCCGTGCGGGGGGCCGTACAGGTTGAGATCTATAATACCACCGGGCAGAAAGTGATCAGCGAACGCTTTACCAGTGCCTCGACGTCAGAAGAGCTGGTGATCCCTGTGAACTCCCTGACATCCGGGATCTACTTCGCCCGCATCATTGGAACCGGGATCAAACCGGAAACCGTGACCTTCGTGAAATAGGAACAGGCATTATCCCAATGCGCACCGGAATTGAATCCGGGAAACCGGTCCTGCTTTAAAGGACCGGTTTTTTTATGGAGAGATTGAGCAGGGCAAAAGGAAGATCGATCCGGAAAACTTCAGGGAGGTCCGGCGGTCCGTCAGGCATCGAATCTGCCCCTCCCGGGCAGAGGTGTGTTCAGATCATAAAAAATCAGACAGCCACGCTATATGGGACGCAGACAAATGTTATATTTGCCACCATCCTTTGCCGAAATGGACAAATTAACCAAAGCCATAGATTTTATTGCACAGCAACCCTTCCCCGTTGCTACAGGGCAATCCTTCTTTACGACCGTCGCAGAATTTCTGGGTGAACTGACCGGTAAGGATCATGTGGTTATTGCCAGGTTCAAGGATGAGAGACCTGAAGTCGCAGAGGCAGTTGCGTTTTACTCAAAAGGTAAAATCCAGCCCAATTTTGAATATGAGCTGGAAAACACTCCCTGCAAGAATGCCCTCAGTAAATCCATCTGCATTTTTGAAGAAAAAGTTCAGGGATTGTTCCCCAATGATAAAATGCTCCTTGATTACCGGGTTGAAAGCTATATGGGCATGCCCATTAGAGATACAGGAGGTAAAACCATCGGGCTTTTCAACATCATGGATTCCAGTCGGATCGATGATGCAGCATCTCTCAAATCCATTTTCCAGGTTGTGGCCGTCCGTATTTCCCAGGAGATGGAAAAGACCATCCTGGAAAAAAATCAACAGGATCTCGAAACCAAATACCAGGAGATCATAAACAACAGTCCGGATGTCATCTTTCGTACAGATCTTTCCGGGTCCGTTACTTTCGTTTCACCTTCCATTGAAAAAATCACAGGATATACTGTGGAGGAATTCAGAACAGGAAAAATATCAGAAAAGCTCCATAAGGACCAGGAAAAAAGAAGAGAGTACGTACAGGAACTGATGGAAAAGGAATTCGTTCAGAATTTTGTGAGCGAATTGATCCGGAAAGACGGAACTACCTTCTGGGCAAGTGTGAATGCAACCCTGATTAAGGACCCGGCCGGGAAGGTGACCGGGATTGAAGGGGTTGTAAGGGATATCACCCATGTGAAAGAAGCTGAGCTGCGTTTTGAACACCTTAGCAACGCAACCTTCGAAGGCATATGCATTCATAACAATGGCAACCTTATTGATTTTAATGACCGGTATGCCCAGCTATTTGGTTATAGCAGGGAGGAACTTCTGGGTAGCAGTGTAGAACGGCTGGCTGCTCCCGAATACAGGAAACTGGTGATGGGTCGCGTGTCGAATTATAAGGATGAACCTTATGAGGCCCTGGGACTGCGAAAAGACGGATCCACATTTTATGGTGAGGTCCGCGGACGCATGCTGAGCGCCGACAATCCCAATTTGAGAATTACGGTGGTGAGAGATATCACCGCTCGCAAAGAGGCCGAAAAAGCCCTTAAAGAGAGGGAAAAGAAGCTCGAATTGTTCTTCTCACAATCTCTGGATGGTTTCTTTTTCATGGAGCTGGATCATCCCATTGAATGGAATGAGCATTCTGACAGGAAGGCGTTGCTTGAGTATGTATTTACCCATCAGCGGATCACGAAAGCAAACAATGCCTTATTGAACTTGTATGGAGCCACCGAGGCTGAGTTGCCGGGTTTAATCCCGGGCAAGCTGTTCTCTCATGATCCGGAGGATGGCAAGAAAATCCTGGAAGAGCTGTTGGATCACGGAATTCTGCATGTGGAAACCGAAGGACAGAAGCTGGATGGGACCCCCATCTGGATCGAAGGAAATTACATCTGCATGTACGACGAACAGGGTTATGTCACCGGGCACTTCGGGATTCAACGGGATGCGACCGAGAGGATCACAACCATGACGCAACTGGAAAAAAGTGAAAGAAACTACCGGACCCTGATTGAACTGGCGCCAGATGCATTCTTCAGGGGTGACGGAGAAGGAAATTTCATTGCGGTCAATGATAAGAGCCTCCATCTGACCGGTTATTCCCGGGATGAATTGCTCACACTCAACATGAAAGATCTTTTCTCTGAAAATGTATTGAACCAGAAACCGCTGCGTTACGATCTGCTTAAACAGGGTAACACCATTATTTCCGAACGAGAAATCGTCACCAAAGACTCGAATTTCACTCATGTAGAGATGAATTCACGGGCCCTTCCGGATGGTACAATGATCTCATTTTTCAGGGACATCACCGAACGCAAGAATATTAAAAAGGAGTTGCTCAAGCTTTCCAGGGCCGTTGAACAGAGTCAGAATTCTGTTATCATGACAGATCCTGAAGGCAAAATCGAATATGTAAACAATAAATTTCTCCAGGTCACCGGTTTCAGCCTGGCAGAGATGTTGGGGAAAATTCCTGGTATTATGCAACCGGGGAATGGCAGGGAACCGGAGGTTCAGGAGATCTGGGAGACCATTCGCAATGGCCACACCTGGAATGGTGAACACCAGGAGAATAAAAAGAACGGTGAACTATACTGGGAGAGGACCCAGATCTCCCCGATCACAGATCCCGCGGGTCATGTTACAAATTACCTGGTCATCAACCAGGATATTACTGAAAGCCGTCGAATCAACGAGGCCCTGGTCAGGGCCAAGGAAAATGCCGAGGAAAGTGAAACCCGTTTCAAAGCTTTGCACGACGCCTCTTTTGGCGGCATTGCCATCCACGACAAAGGGGTAATCCTGGATTGCAACCAGGGCTTGTCCGAAATGACTGGCTTTGCCACCGGGGAGCTGGTTGGAATGAACGGATTGTTGCTTATTGCAGAGGATTTTCGTGAGCTGGTGATGGATAAAATCAGAACCGGGTACGAGGATCAATACGAAGTGGAGGGTTTAAGGAAAAACGGGGAGCATTACCCCTTAAGAATTGCCGCACGAAATATTCAATACAGGGGCCAGAATGTGAGGGTAACCGAATTCAGAGATATCACCGAACAAAAGCAATCTGAAAAGGATTTGTTCGAAGCCAAGGAAAAGGCCGAAGAGAGTGATCGCCTGAAATCCGCATTTCTTGCCAATATGAGTCATGAAATCAGGACTCCCATGAATGGGATCATGGGTTTTGCCAACCTGTTGAAACAACCCGGTCTTGGAGGTGAGAAGCAACAGCAATACATCGATATCATCCAGAAAAGCGGTGCCCGGATGCTCAACATTATCAACGATATTGTGGATATTTCCAAAATTGAATCGGGCCAGATGGCGGTCTCAATCTCGAGAACGGATATCGATCTGCTGATCCGGCAATTGCATGACTTCTTCAAACCCGAGGTTGAACAAAAAGGAATGCAGATCAATATTACCAAATCCGGCAAATTGCCGCTAATCAGGACCGATGAACAAAAACTTAGTGCCATACTGACCAACCTGATTAAAAATGCGATCAAATACTCGGACAAAGGTGCGATAGAACTGGGTTACCACATTAAAAAGACCTCAGGCCAGGCGGAATTGGAATTTTTCGTAAAAGACAA
>JAHEEC010000015.1 GCA_024640885.1 Bacteroidota bacterium
CATACTGTGCAAGCAGAAGATCCTTTTCGATGTTAAACTCTTTAGTCTTTATAGGATTCAGGTAATTAGTATATGTGCTTCCATAGAATAATAATATGGCAGGTAATAAGATTATTAATTTTGTCTTTGTTTTTCTAGAAATCAAGTTCATGTGACGTGTTTTTTAATTGTTGCCAATGCAGCGCTAAACGAAGTTCCGCCACTGAGGGCGTAGTCTGCTGAGCTTGCTCAAGCAGACTCGGGAGCCCGCAAGTGCGGAATAAAATTGCGTTTAACGGCATGTTCTGGAACGTTCAAATATTGTTGATACAAGTTACGGCGTAAATCTCAAATATTCTGTGGGTTTAAAATGCGATTTTGTTTAGCGCTGCATTCAGGCACATTCCTTTTGGATGCGAGAGCTGCACAGCAGCGGGCAGACAAAAGTTCAGCACTAGCTGAATGTGCCTGAACGGTCGGCGGTATGGGGAGTTGGGGTTGGCGCTGTCAGCGCCATGGCGCGTTTTTTGCCCGTCGACTTAGGTATTGTTATTTTTCTTTTCGTAATGATTTATGATAGAAACCTTGCAAAAAACGTGACAACACAATTACCTATACCGCTTGTTAGGCTTAGTTTTTCTTAAAAATCATGCATATTTGGCTGAATATTGATAAGTCTTCAATAATTGAGAAACCTGTTTCTTCAAATTTGTCAATTAATGGTTTTGGGTCTCGATAGTTTCTGATATATGTAAAATACTTACCTCGAGGAAACAAATGACCTTCCTCGTAGAGGTTTTCTTGGGTACACCTTCTAAGGATGCTTGTATCATTTCTTGGAACGACTAGTACGAAATATGAGCCTCTTTTTAATTTCGTATAAGAATCTGCAATGATTTTTGAATAATCATTTAATGGTATTACATCTGCAACTGCGATAGAAAATACAATATCTGCTTTTAAAGAAATTTTCTCAAATTCTTTGTTGTTAAAGATTTTACAAATAGAACCATTTGAGTTATTCTCAATATATTCATTGAAATCAAAAGATAAACCACTTTCAGTATGAACCCTTGTTAGTTGCTCCTTTGTGTCAACGAGATAATATTCGTTTGCAAGCTTGATTAATAGGTCGAAATGCCTAAGCTTACCACAACCATAGTCAACGATACAGTTTTGTTCCCCGATGTTTCTCATTATCGAAGATCTACTTAGTAGTCTTATTAAGCCTGGAGACTTGGAGTGATTCCTCCCTTGGGCAGAGTATTCTGAACTAATGCTGATATTTCTTTTATCCATTGAGAGGTATATTATATCTACTGCAAATACGCTTAAATCTGTCTTCAAGTTCTTTTAGTAATGCAGGATTATCATGAATATCATTTATTTGAGCAATTGTCGCGTTTTCAAGTTTTGGATGATTTGCCTTTCTCCATAACCAGTTGATGATAAAGAGAATTAGTAGGAATAGTAAATAAAAAGGTAGGTTTTGAAGCAGACCTTGATCCCTTGTGGAGATTGCCAAAATATTTAGTATTATGAATGAAAGAATAAAGGCAAACTCATTTACCTGTGTAAACCAATAGATTGTAATGACTTCATAAAAGCGTGTCCTTAGGTTTTTGTTTATTTTTTCGATTTCGTCTCCTACAAAAGGATAGTACAATTCTTGCATGAATCTGCTTTTATTATGGTTTGCCTCCTCAAAGAATCTGTCCGAGGAAGTGTTGCTTAAGAAGGGTTTGCATAGCCTAGGTAGGATAAAATCTCTATCATAGTATTTGCGCCATCTTATAATATACCTATCGTAGAAATGGTCATGAATCTTAAGGACCTCGATCAATAAATATGAAACAATCGTGAATATTACAATGTTGGTAATCCCCTTTAGAAAAAATTTCCAGTACCTGTTTTCGGCAATGAGGTTTGTTATTATCCCATCAATTTCAATTTTCCAGTTCAAGGGTAGAATGAAGAAATAGAATGTAAATGACAATAAGTAAATCACTGGTAAAAAATACAATACAGTATTATGCCTTACATCCTGATAACTCTTGTAGGTGAAACGGAATGCCATTTTTTTTATTTTTAGTTAAGAATATATTACTCAATAGAAAGGGTTGCTGAAAAATTAAGCCTAATGCAGCGCTAAACGAAGTTCCGCCACTGAGGGCGTAGTCTGCTGAGCTTGCTCAAGCAGACTCGGGAGCCCGCAAGTGCGGAATAAAATTGCGTTTAACGGCATGTTCTGGAACGTTCAAATATTGTTGATACAAGTTACGGCGTAAATCTCAAATATTCTGTGGGTTTAAAATGCGATTTTGTTTAGCGCTGCATTCAGGCACATTCCTTTTGGATGCGAGAGCTGCACAGCAGCGGGCAGACAAAAGTTCAGCACTAGCTGAATGTGCCTGAACACCGGTAAATATGCCAGCGGGGTGTGGTTATTTTTTAGTGGTTAGGGTGTGTTTATTCTCCGAAGGTAAGAAGAATTGAGCATGTATGGAAGGGCAGGGGGAGTGGGTTTATGTTGCTTTAGGAAGGGGCTATGAACTCTTTTGGACGGTGGTGCAGGGAATTAGTATTCTATATTGTCCAGTGGATTCTTGATTTTCATCAGTGCATTGGAGGCCACACGGGTGTAAATTTCAGTTGTTTTTGTACTGGAATGCCCCAGCAATTCCTGTATATACCTGAGGTTGGTGCCCTGCTCAAGGAGGTGGGTCGCGAAGCTGTGTCGAAGGCTGTGGGGGGTCACATGTTTGCGGATGCTGGCACTTATGACGGCATGACGAAATATCTTCTCTATGCTTGTGGCGCTGTATTGTGTACCTTTCTGACCCTCGAAAAGCCAGGTGCGAGGCGTATAGATTCTGTAATAGATACGGAGTTCTCTGACCAGTTTCTCAGAGAGCAGGGTGAAACGATCCTTTTTGCCCTTGGCTCCGCACACCTTGATGAGCATTCGTTTTGAATCGATATCTGCAATTTTCAGGTTGATCAGTTCGCTCCTTCGGAGCCCACCTGAGTAGATGGTCATCAGGATGCATTTGTGTTTCTGGTTCCTGGTGAGGCGGATCAGCTTTTCCACCTCGCCCAGCGTAAGGATGGTGGGAAGGGTGGATTCTTTTCTTGGCCGGTTTACCTGGTAGTATTCCCGCTTTCTTCCCAGCACCTTTTCGTAATAGAACTTGATGGCGTTGATCCGCTGGTTTTGCTGGCTTACCGAGATCTTCCTCGATCGGATCAATTCAAGGATATAGGCATTGATCTGGTCGTGGGTGATCGATTCCAGCTCATGGTCCGGGAAATGATCCATGAATTGCTGAAAGTAAAGCGAATAGGTCTTGAGGGTGCTGGGGCTGTACCTTTTGCGCTGGAGCAGTTCCAGATATCCCTCCGGCAGGGTGTGCTGGTGGAGGCTCATTGGTGGATCCGGTTGGAATGAATGACTGTTTATTGGCTATATGTACCGGAGCGGTATTTTATAGGTCCTTCTGGTTGCAATTCCTTAATAAAAAGTTGATATCTATTTCATCGCTGTTTCTTCCACCGGATGCATATTTATATATCTTACAAATATCAATTATCTTTACACCTTCAAATTGTGGATATAGATGAGCGAGAATAGGGAGCAAGTATTTGAAAATGAGGAGTTCCAGGTGCTTCTGAGGAAATATGAGGACATGAGGAGCGGATCCCAGTCCATCTTTTTCGACGTGGAAGAGTTCGAGCAGATCATCGATTATTACCTGGACGATTTTCAGTATGATGAGGCAAAGGAGGCGGCACATCTGGGAAATCTGCAGCATCCCGCCTCAGTGGAGATCAAGTACAAGTTTATTCATATTTACATCGAACAGGGGCAGCCCAAGAAGGCCCTGGCTTTGCTGGAGGAGATTCCTGTCTGGGAGGAGAACAATCCTGAAAGGTATTTCCTGAAAGGGACTGCACTCTCCCTGCTGAACAGGCTGAAGGAGGCTGAATCACAGTTCGACCGGGGCCTTGAGATCTCCACCGATGATACATTCGAAGCATTGGTCAATATCTCCATCGCCTTTGAAAATGTGCGACACTTCGAGCTTGCCATTAAGTATCTCCTGCAGGCATACCGTCAGCAGCCTGAGAATCTCTCTGTGCTCTATGACCTGGGCTATTTTTATGACAGGTTGCACCGGTTCGATGAGAGTGTAAGGTATTACCAGCGGTACCTTGACCTGGATCCATATTCTGACAACGTGTGGTACAACATCGGGATCGTATACCACAAGCTTGAGGATTATGAACGTGCTGTGGAAGCGTATGAATATTCCATAGTGATCAATCCCGATTATGCCTCTGCCTATTTCAACAAGGCAAGTGTCTGGGTCGCTGCAGGGAAATTTGAAAGGGCCATAGATGCCTACAGGGAATTTCTTGAGGTGGAGCCCGAGAGCACCCAGGCATATTGCTACATGGGGGATTGTTATGAACAGATGGATCAGCTGGATAAGGCCCTTGGCTCATTCCAGAAAGTGATCGAACTGGATAATACCGACCCGGAGGGTTGGTTTGGGGCAGGGATGATCTATCATCGCAAAGAGATGTACCAGGAAGCGATCACCTACATATTGAAAGCCATCGAGTTTGATAGCAACAACCTGGATTACTGGATTAACCTGGGTTATGCCAATGAGGATGCGGGATTGATGGAGGAGGCTGTCAAGTGTTACCTGTACGTAACCCATGTGGACGGTGATGATATTGACGGGTGGATGGCCCTCACGGGATTGCTCATGAAGGAAGGGGAGTATGAGAAGTCGTTGAATTTCCTGCGGGAATCATTCGTGCTCCATCCAGATGATCCTGGGGTTAAATTAAAGATGGCGGTGTGCCATCTGAAACTCGGCAATAAAGAGCTGGCCAAAAAATTCCTTGAGGAGGCACTGGTGCTCAATGGTTCACTGGCTTCGGAATTTTCATATTATTTCCCGGAGGGAGAACGCGACAAGGAGATTGAGCGCATTATTCAAACTTACAAATAACCACATTTGAAATGAATTTCAACATCAGGCATATTCCTGCGAGAACTTCAGGTGAAAGGGAGTACGGGCTGACCATGATGATGGACAAGGGATTGAGCCTGAAAGAGGCGGAGCATTTCATCGAATCCAGTGCACCTTTTACAGACCTGGTGAAATTCGGGTTCGGAACTGCGCTCATCACCCGGGACCTGAAAAAGAAGGTGGAGCTCTATCAGTCGGCCGGATTAAAACCCTATTTCGGAGGGACACTTTTCGAAATGTTTTATGTCCGTGGACAATTTGATGATTACAGGCGCTTTGTGGAAGAATCGGGCCTGGCCAATGTGGAGGTGTCCGACGGGACCATTAAAATGGAGCATGATGAAAAACTGGAGTGCATTCGGAGCCTGGCCAGGGATTACCAGGTGCTTTCGGAGATCGGGAGCAAGGTGAAAGGGGTGGAGCTCTCCAATGAGATTTGGGTTTCGCATATGAAAAGCGAGCTTGAATCGGGTGCATGGAAGGTGATTGCCGAGGCCAGGGAGAGCGGGACCATCGGGATCTATGACTCGGAGGGGAAAGCCAACCAGGAGCTGATTGATGCCATCATGCAGGAGATCTCTGTGAACGATGTGCTTTGGGAAGCCCCCATTAAGGCGCAGCAAACAATGTTTATCAAATTGATCGGGGCTAATGTGAACCTGGGGAACATCGCTCCAAACGAAGTGGTTTCCCTGGAGGCCCTGAGGTGCGGATTGAGGGGGGATACCTTTTTCGATGTCCTTCCGGAGGAGTTCCAATCCAGAAAACAATAAGATTTTGAAAAAGAAGAGAAGTGACTATTTATTACTGACCCTTCGTGGACTTGGCATGGGAGCTGCAGATGTGGTCCCCGGCGTGTCAGGGGGAACCATCGCATTCATCACCGGGATCTATGAGGAGCTGATCAATTCCATAAAAAACATTAATCTCGATGCAATCAGGCTTTTTTTTACCGGACGGTGGAGGTCGTTCTGGAAGCACATCAACGGCAATTTTCTGCTGGCTGTATTTGCCGGTATTGCAATCTCGGTGCTTTCACTTGCAAGGTTGCTTGAGTACCTGCTGGAGCATCAGCCGGTATTGATCTGGTCATTCTTCTTTGGATTGGTACTGGCATCTTCCTACGTGGTGTCAAGGAAGATCACGAAATGGGAATACCCCAAGATCGTCGCCCTGGTGGGTGGAATTGGAATAGCCTTTTATATCACCAGCGTTACCCCCGCCACCACCACCGATGCTTTCTGGTTTGTTTTTATTGCAGGTGCCATGGCAAGCTGTGCCATGATCCTCCCCGGAATCTCCGGAAGCTTTATTCTGCTGCTTCTGGGTAAATATTCCTTTGCGCTTCATGCGGTCAACGAACGGATCATCGTTGACCTGCTCCTGCTGGGATCGGGCGCAGTAATTGGCCTTATCCTATTCTCCAACCTGCTCTCCTGGCTGCTCAGAAAGCACCACGATGTCACCATTGCGGTTCTGGTGGGATTCATGATCGGATCGCTGAACAAGATTTGGCCATGGAAAGAGACCCTTGAGACCATCGTGGTGGAAGGGGAGGCCAGGCCCCTTGTGGAGAAGAACATCCTGCCATCCCTGGGGAGTGCCGGTGACCGGGTTTGGTTAGCCTTGTTGATGGCCGTTGTGGGGATCGCCCTGATCCTCCTCATCGAATTGTTGCTGGCAAAAAAACCGACAGTGAATTCCGAAGCTTAAGATTTTAATTTTACATTTAGGGGTTAAATTTTTGTAAAATATTGCTTTTACAATTTAATCTCTATCAATTGCGACAATTCGGACTTATCGGTTATCCACTGGGACACAGCTTCTCAGTTCCCTATTTTACAAGTAAGTTCTCCAGGGAGAAGGTTGATTCGGAATATAAGAACTATCCCCTTGAAGATATCTCCCAATTTGAATCCCTGGTAAAGGATGAACCTCATCTGAGGGGGCTCAACGTCACGGTTCCTTACAAACAGTCAATTATTCCTTACCTGGATGCACTCAGCAGGACGGCCCGCACCATAAAGGCAGTCAATACCATCAACTTTTGCAGAAGGGACGGCCGGCTGGCACTCATCGGGCACAACACTGATGTCCATGGTTTTAAGCGCTCCCTCCAGGAGCATCTGCAGAAACATCATACCAAAGCCCTGGTGCTGGGTACCGGTGGATCATCGAGGGCAGTTACCTATGTGCTGAAGGAACTGGGCATAGAATATACCCCGGTAAGCCGCAATCGGGGGGAAGACAGGGTCACTTACGATGATTTAAGGGAAGATACGGTGGCTCAGTGCCCCCTGATCATCAATACCACGCCCCTGGGGATGCATCCTGGTGTGGACGGCTTCCCGGACATTCCGTATAATGGTATAAGACCCGGCCATCTCTTGTTTGACCTTGTTTACAATCCTGAGAAAACAAGGTTTCTGGCCATGGGTGAAGAAAAAGGGGCCCACATTGTAAATGGCTACGACATGCTGGTCTACCAGGCCGAAAGTTCCTGGGAATTCTGGAACAGGGAATGAACTGCAAAGAACATGGGGAACACCTACACCAAGGCGTTTACGATCTCCTCCTACGACCTTAATCCAAAGGGGAGGGCCAGGCTTACCACCATCGCTCACTTTTTCCAGGAAATGGCCTATCACCATGCCAACCAGCTGGGTTTTGGTTATGCCGACATGCTGGAAAACCAGACCTTCTGGGTGTTATCCAGGATGAGGATCAGGATTCATCAGTATCCTGCATGGGATGAAAAGATCAATGTGGTAACCTGGCACAGGGGAATGGACCGTTTGTTCGGTTTACGGGATTTCAGGGTAACGGGCAGCGCAGGGGAGCTCATGGGAGTGGCCAGCAGTGCATGGCTTATCCTGGATAGCAGGTCCAGGCGGCCGGTCCGTCCCACGGAGAATGTGCTGCATGACAGCATGGGCACCGATGCCGTATTCGGAGAAAAACTCGACAAAATCAGGATCCCCGGACCTGTGGAGGAGATGACCCTGCGCAGGGTGGTCTACTCAGACCTGGATATCATGGGTCATGTGAACAATGTGAAGTACATTGAATGGTGCATCGATGCCTTGATGGAGGGACAGGCGATTCAGAAGGAATTCAGGGAATTTGAAATCAACTATATGCAGGAGGCAATGCCGGGTGATGAGATCAGGCTGAGCGGTTGCGCCGGAAGTGCCGAAGCACCTCATAATGGGTATCACTTCGTTGCCACCAGGGTCCGGGATCAACAGGAGATATTCAGGGCCCGCCTGGAATGGGATCAGAAAGGTTCGTAACCGACATCCACAAGAAACAATCCCTGGGCCGGTGCCGACTGACCGGCAAGACTCCTGTCCCTCCCTTCCACAATTTTTTTAAATCCGGCCAGGTCGAGCTTTCCGTGTCCCACTTCAAGCAGGGTTCCCACCAGGGACCGGACCATGTTCCTGAGGAAACGGTCCGCCCTGATCTCAAAAAGGTAACCATGCTCCACAGCATTCCACCTCGCATCCATGACACGGCAATTGTTGGTTTTCACGTCCGTATGCAATTTGCTGAAGCTGGTAAAATCGGTGGTACACATGATCACAGCACAGCACCTGTTGATCTCAACCGTGTCAAGAGGACCAAACACATAATGTGTGTAATTCCTGTCGAATAGGGGCTTGACCGAGGAAATCCGGTACTCATAACTCCGGTAAGTGGCCGAAAACCTTGCATGGAGCTGGTCCGGGACCCGCTCTATCCTTTGTACCATCATATCCCGGGGCAGGAAGCGGTTCAGTTTGAAGACGAACCTGTCGGAGTTGGTTTCAGGATAGGAAGCGCTGTCAAAATGCGCCACGAAACGCGAGGCATGGACACCGGTATCCGTCCTTCCGGCCCCTGTGACGCTGATCTCCTCCTTCAGCAGGGTGGAGAGGGCATGCTCCATGACCTGCTGGACAGTATTGCCGTTGGGCTGGATCTGCCAACCGCTGTAACCCGTCCCATCATAGGCCATATGGATAAAATACCTGCTCATTTTACCGCATCGTCAGCCCAAAATTACCTATTTCTTAACATTTTTTAACCCCTTTCCTCTTTCTTATGGTGATTGAGAGGGCTATTTTTGTGCACTCCATAGAGTAATGTGCATAATGAGATGATTTCTAACTAAAAAGAATCCATATATGAGTCAGGACGTAAACATCAAAGAGCTCAATGAAAGGATAAAAAAGGAGAGCGAATTCGTGGACCTGATCACCCTGGAGATCCAGAAGGTGATCGTGGGACAGAAAAACCTGGTTGAAAGGCTCCTGATCGGGATGCTCTCGGACGGGCATATTCTGCTTGAAGGGGTGCCCGGCCTTGCCAAGACACTGGCTATCACGACGCTGTCCCAAACCATCGATGCCACCTTCAGCAGGATCCAGTTCACCCCCGACCTGTTGCCTGCAGACCTGCTTGGAACCATGATCTACAGCCAGAAGAAGGAGGAGTTCATCGTAAAGAAGGGACCCATCTTTGCCAACCTGATCCTTGCAGATGAGATCAACCGATCACCGGCAAAGGTGCAGAGCGCGCTGCTGGAGGCCATGCAGGAGAAACAGGTGACCATCGGACAGGAAACCTATTCCCTTGAACGCCCGTTCCTTGTCCTGGCCACCCAGAACCCCATTGAACAGGAGGGAACCTATCCCTTGCCTGAAGCCCAGGTGGACCGGTTCATGATGAAGGTGGTGGTTACTTACCCCACCCGGGAAGAGGAGAAACTCATTGTGAGGGAGAACCTGGCCAAGGAGTTTCCACATGCCAACCGCATCCTGAAACCTGTAGATATCATGAATGCAAGGGAGGTGGTCAAGGAGGTCTATCTCGACGAGAAGATCGAGAACTATATTCTTGACATTGTATTTGCCACCAGGAACCCCGAACAGGCCGGGTTGGCAAAATTTGTGCCTTTAATTCATTACGGAGGATCTCCCCGTGCAAGCATCAACCTGGCCAGGGCTGCCAAAGCCTTTGCCTTTATTAAAAGGAGGGGCTATGTGGTTCCCGAGGATGTAAGGGCCATCTGTTACGACGTGATGAGGCACCGGATCGGGTTGACCTATGAAGCTGAGGCTGAAAATATTACAACCGAGAATATTATCTCTGAAATCCTTAACAACGTGGAGGTTCCCTAGGAATTGAATCATTGACAGGAAATTGACACCGGAATTATGCGGATTAAATTGGTCCATACGGCTTTACTCCTCGCACTCTGTACCTGCTTGGAGGCACAGACCATGATCGGTTTGACAAAATCGGAAGTGAAAGAGATTGTGAAGAGTGAACACAAGGAGTTCAGAACGGACAACACGGTGGTGAGGCAGCATTTCAATTATTTGAAATACGTCAATGGAATGGGTACAAGGACCTGGATCCTCTATTTTACGGATGAGGATATTTGCAAAACATCTAAACTGGTTTGCGATTATTCGGAATTTGATGAGGTGGTGGAGGATCTTGGCTCATCCTGCATAAAAACAGGGGATTCACTCTGGGAAAGGGAACAGGGCAAGGAAACCTACCAGCTTGAACTCACAAGACAGGAGTGGTATTTTACGGTACGCGAAACCAGGAAAGAGAAAGGGTAAATTGATTGTTGAAGGGGCAATTGTGGAAACCAAAGAACTCTTAAAGAAAGTTAGAAAGATCGAGATCAAGACCCGGGGTCTGACGCGTCAGATATTTGCCGGTGAGTATCACAGTGCTTTCAAGGGAAGGGGGATGACTTTCTCAGAGGTGAGGGAGTACCAGTATGGAGATGACATCAGGAGCATCGACTGGAATGTGACCGCCCGTTTCAACCATCCCTATATTAAGGTATTCGAGGAGGAGCGCGAACTGACAGTGATGCTGCTCATTGACCTGAGTGCATCAGGCGACTTCGGGACACAGGTGCACTTAAAGCGCAACCTGATTACAGAGATTGCTGCGGTGCTCTCTTTTTCAGCCATTGAAAATAATGACAAGATCGGGGTGATCATGTTCAGTGACCGAATTGAGAAATTCATCCCCCCTCAGAAGGGCCGTAAGCATATCCTTCGAATTATCAGGGAGTTACTTGAATATCAACCCCAAAGCACGGGGACAGATATTTCTGAAAGCCTCAGGTTCCTCACCAACGCTATTAAAAAAAGATGTACAGCGTTCCTGATCTCCGATTTCAGGGACAAGGGATATTCGAAATCATTGCAGGTGGCCAATAACAAGCACGATGTGGTGGCGTTGCACATTTATGACCGCCGGGAGGAATCCATGCCCGCCGTCGGAATGGTCAGGGTGCTTGATGCAGAATCAGGCAGGGAGAGATGGATCGACACCTCCAGGAGCAGGGTTCGGGAAAGCTACGCCATGAAATGGGAAAGCCACGTAGAGATGATGAAAGAGATTCTCACCAGGGCGGGAGTGGACAGCGTCTCCATCCGCACGGGGGAAGATTACGTGAGACCCCTGATGGGATTGTTTAAGAAAAGATAGCATGAGGGACCTGCACAGACTGATCATATTATCTTTTCTATGGATCCTGGCGCCTGGATTAAATGCCCAGCTGATCACCGTGAAATCAAACGTCAGCAGGGACTCCATGATGATCGGTGACCAGGTGGTATATTCTCTTCACGTGGAGGCCGGTGAAAATGTGGATTTTAAGCTTCCAGTGCTGCAGGACACCCTGGGCAGGAATCTTGAAGTGCTCTTTCCCATCGCCTCAGATACAATCCTTGCCAACGGCAGAAAAGTGGTGGATCAGAGCTATATGATCACCGGGTTTGAACCGGGGATGCAAATGATCCCCGCACAAAGGGTGGTCTATTCCCTGGGTGAGATTCTTGATACGGCCCTGAGTATGCCGCTTCTGATCGGTGTTTATGAACCTGCCGTGGATACCGCCCAGCAGATCAAACCCATTAAACCCCCGATCAATACCCCGTTGACCCTGAAAGAGATCCTGCCCTGGATCGCTTTGGGTGCAGGGATATGGATGGCAGGCACACTGATCTTTGCCCTGCTCTGGATCTACAGGCAGCGCAAAAAGAATCCTGAAGCATTCTTGCTCAAGCCCCAGGAACCGGCCCATGTGGTCGCCTTCCGGGAACTTGATAAGCTGAAGGAGGAGAAGGAATGGGAAAAGGGAAGGGTCAAGCAATACTATACCAGGCTTACGGAGATAACCAGGCATTATATTGAAAGACAATACGGGATACCCGCCATGGAAAGAACCACAGAGGAGATCCTCAAAGCTTTCCGCAAATCAAATACCGATGACAGCCTGCTGGATGAGATGCTGAAAGATCTGCTGGAGCTTGCCGATCTTGTAAAATTTGCCAAAGAGGATCCGATGCCTGTGGACAACCAGACCAACCTGAACAATGCCTATCTCTTTGTTCAGAAGACCTTTCCGTTGTTCTTTAAGGCCGAACCTGATATAAATTTGGAGGGAACCGGGAATGAGTCACATTGAATTCGCATATCCGGCCTTCTTTTACGCCCTGATCCTGTTGCCGCTCATGGCAGCCTGGTACATCTGGAAAGGAAAGCAAAGCACAGCTTCGATGAAGCTTTCCGGATTTGAGAACATTGACGAAAACATTCGCTCCCCCAGGATATGGACCAGGCACCTGTTGTTCATCCTCCGCCTGCTCGTGGTGGCGCTTATTGTGGTGGTTCTGGCCCGGCCCCAGTCATCAAACCGCTGGGAGCAGGTAACTACCGAGGGAATCGATATTGTCATGTGCATGGATGTATCGGGAAGTATGCGGGCAATGGATTTCAAGCCAAACCGGCTGGAGGCTTCAAAGAATGTGGGCATAGAATTTGTCAATGCCCGCCAGGACGATCGCTTCGGACTGGTCGTATTTGCCGGGGAGAGCTTCACGCAGTGTCCCATGACCACGGACAGGGCGGTGGTCATCAATTTTCTGAAGGAGATCGAGTTTGGTGTCATCGAAGATGGAACGGCCATCGGGATGGGACTCGCAACCGCAGTAAATCGGGTCAAGGAAAGCAAAGCGAAAAGCAAGGTGATCATTCTGCTCACAGACGGGGTGAACAACAGGGGTGATATAGGGCCTGTGACGGCTGCTGAGATTGCTGCAAGCTACGGGATCAGGGTCTACACCATCGGTGTGGGCACCCAGGGAAATGCACCCATTCCGGTGCAGGATATGTTTGGGAGGATGGTTACCCGGAACATGCCCGTAGAGATTGATGAGGATGTGTTAAAGAAGATCGCAGACACCGCCGACGGGCAATATTTCAGAGCCACTAACAACAACACCCTCAGGGAGATCTATCAACAGATCGACCAGCTGGAAAAAACCAGGTTGGATATAAAACAGTTCAGCAAGAAAAAGGAGGAGTATTTTCCCTTTCTGCTGGCTGCAATGCTGCTCCTGTTGCTGGAATCACTGCTAAGATATACCGTATTCAGAACCATACCCTAGGGAATGATACAATTTACACATAAAGAGGTACTCTGGTTCCTGCTGGCAGCAGGTTTGATGCTGGTTGGTTACTTATTCTACCTGCGGTATCGCCGGCGCTCACTGGCGAAACTTGGAGACAGCTGGCTCATGGATGCGCTTATGCCGGATGCTTCCAGTAATGCACATCACTGGAAATTTCTCCTGATGTTCCTGGGTACGCTGCTTCTGATCATCGCTGCCTCAGGGCCCAGGGTGGGATCAAGGCTCGAGGAAATTGAACAGAAGGGACGGGAGATCATCATTGCTCTGGATGTATCCAACAGCATGCTGGCCGAAGATATTGAACCCTCCAGGCTGGAGCGTTCCAAACAGATGATCAACAGGATGGTGGACAGGATGTCCAACGATAAGATCGGCTTGATCGTATTTGCAGGCGATGCCTATACCCAGATTCCGATCACCGACGATTATCCCAGTGTAAAAATGTTTCTTTCCGGCGCCGGACCTGACATGGTTTCCAAACAGGGGACCGCCATAGGTTCAGCCATTAAACTGGCCGTCAGGTCATTTTCCACGGTTGATGCGGAGGTCCCTGCAGGCAGGTCTCTTCCCAGCCAGGCCATTGTCGTGATCACCGACGGGGAGAACCATGAGGATGACGCAGTTGGGGAAGCCACTAAGGCAGCCGAAAAGGGGATCAGGGTTTATACAGTCGGGCTGGGGAATCCCAACGGAGTACCCGTTCCTGTCAGTCCGGGCAGCAGCGCCACAAGGCGGGATCGGGATGGACAGGTGGTGGTCAGCAAACTCAATGAAAAATTGCTTGTGGAGGTAGCCCGGGCAGGAAATGGGGCATATATCGAAGGAGACCGGATCAACAGCCTGATCGATGAACTGGAACATTTGCAGCGGACCGAGCTTACATCCCGTATTTTTGCTGAATTTGCCGAAAGGTTTCAGTATTTTGCAGGATTCGCGCTGCTCTTTCTGGTTATTGAATTTTTTATCCGGTCAAAGAAGAATCCCCTTCTAAAACGATTTAACCTGTTTAAAACCCAATAATGAAACGACTTGGTGTCATATGCGTATTTGTCCTGGTTTCTTTCGGGATGCTGGCCCAGAATGAGAGGAAGATCATTCGACAGGGGGTGAAAGACTACCAGGAAGGGAACTTCAGCGAGGCAGAGGTTCAATTCAGAAAAGCCACAGACATCAACCATGAATCCTTCGAGGCGGATTTCAACACCGGTGCGGCCATGTATGAACAAAAAAAATATGAGGAGACCATCAGGCAGTTTCAAAACCTGGCCGATAATAGCGCCGACCCGGAGAACCTGGCACATGTCTGGCACAACATCGGGAACAGCCTTTTGGAATCCCAGAAGTATGAGCAAAGCATTGAAGCGTATAAGAACAGCCTCCGGTTGAACCCGGAGGATGCGGATACGAAATACAACCTGGCGTATGCAAGGAAAAAACTGATGGAACAGCAGCAACAAAATAAAGATCAACAGAAGGATCAGCAGCAGGATCAAAAACAGGACCAGCAGCAGGATCAAAAACAGGACGAGCAGCAACAGGATCAAAAACAGGACCAGCAGCAGCAGGAGCAGGAAATGGATCAGCAGCAAGCCCGGCCAAAACCCCTGGAGATTTCAAAGGAGGATGCGGAACGCATGCTCAATGCAATACAACAGCAGGAGAAGGATGTAAAGGAGAAGGTGGATCAGCAAAAAGCCGCTGTTGCAAAGGTAAAAACTGAAAAGGATTGGTAATTTCATGGCATGATAAATAAGTCACAGGCATTGGTGCTTTCCTTATTTCTGTTCGGCATAGGGTTGAACGGACAGGATAGGGAGTTTACGGCTGCAGCGCCCTCTGTGGTGAATGTGGGTGAACAATTCCAGTATGTGATCGAGGGATCTGAGAGGGGGGATGTACTCCTTCCCAACATGGGGGAATTTCAGCTGCTGGCCGGACCCTTCTCCTCCTACTCTTCACATTCCCAGTGGGTCAACGGTAAAATGACCATGAATACAGTGGTTACCTACACCCATGTGTTCAGGGCAGCAAAAGCAGGGTCCTATACCATCCCACCTGCCACGGTCAGAGTTGGCCGAAAGGAGTATAAGACCAACGCTGTTGAAATCGTGGTGAATGGGAATGGATCACAACCATCGCCCTCGGGAACCGGCCAGCCAGAGGGTGGCGATGGGGCAAACGCACTGGATGAGGCTGGTGATAACCAGGTATTTCTAAGGGTAATCCCCTCAAAAAGTGATGTCTATGTAGGAGAGCAACTGGTTTCGGGTTTACAGGTATATACCCGGGTCAATACAAGGCCAGCCTCTGCTGGCAAAGATATTCCATATGAAGGGTTTTATAAAAAGTCCCTGGACCCGGATGCCACTGCCCAGCAGCAGGAGGTGGACGGACAGCAATATATTACCCAGGTGATTCAACGGCATATCCTGATCCCCCAGAAGTCAGGCAATGTGGTCATTGCGCCCTATGAATCGGAGTGGATCATCCAGCAGCGGGTGCAGCGCAGGAATAATAACAGCATTTTCGATGACTTCTTTGATGATCCATTCTTCAGCAATATGCAGGATGTGCCCGTAAAACTGGCCACCAAACCGGTCACCATCAGGGTCAAACCACTTCCACCTGGCGCTCCCGGTGGATTTACCGGTGCAGTTGGCGATTTTTCAATGGATGCCTCCATCTCTGACAACGAGATTGCGGTGAATGAGGCATTAAGCCTGAAGATCACCATCCGGGGTGCCGGAAACATTCCATTGCTCGGGCAGCCCGAGGTCAGCCTCCCTCCCGATCATGACCTGTATGATGTGAATAAATCATTGAATATCAGCACATCAGGCAACAGGATCACTGGCTCGGTCACCTTTGAATATCCCATTGTAGCAAGACATGCGGGTCGATTCAGGATCGCACCGGTTCAATTTTCCTGGTTTGATCCGGCGGGTGGAAAATACCACTCCATTACCACGCAGGAGTTCAATTTTACGGTATTGAAAGGGGAGGCCGGGGATGAATCGGGCGGGGTTTATGTTCCGGGAATCATGCAGGAGAGTGTAGCAAATATCGGTACCGACATCAGGGATATTTCCAGGGAGCCCCAGGTGTTCACTCCCCTGGCCAGTTCCCTGATGGCAAACAGCTGGTACCGGAGGATTTATGGAGTGGCTGTGCTGTTAGCCATTGCCGTGGGAGTCCTGATTCGGATCGTGGCCAGGAGGAATGCTGATCTCACGCTCGTCAGGAACAGGCAGGCAAACCGTTCGGCCCGCGACCGCCTGAAAAAAGCGGATCGCTTCCGGAAGGCCGGCAACCAGGAGAGATTCTACGAGGAGGTGGGCAAGGCCATCTGGGGCTACCTCTCCGATAAACTGAATATCGAAACATCGGATCTCTCCCGGGAAGTGATCCTGAAGCAAATGCAAAACCTGGGGGTTTCAGATGAGGTGCGTTCAGAATTCCTCAGGATCCTGGATGAAAGTGAGTTTTCAAGATTTGCCCCATCTTCGGACAAGCGCAATTTGGACCAGCTGTTCGACGATGCAGTGGCTATCATCAGAAACCTGGAAAGCAGCTTGAAATGAAAAGAATTTATCTGGTAATAATCGCTGTGTTAATGTTGGTTGATGTCTCGGCCAGTACCGATTCTTTGTACCTGAAAGCCAACGAACTCTACCAGCAAGGTGAATTTGAACTGGCCCTGGATGCGTATCAGGAGATCATTGCAGCCGGTTATGAATCGCCCGGCCTCTATTATAATATGGGCGATGCTTCATACAGGTCCAACAGCATCGGATACGCCATACTATATTTTGAAAAAGCGCTTAAGATGGATCCTTCCTATGAGGATGCGAGACACAACCTGGAGTATGTATCGCGCTATCGGGTGGATACCTTTGAACCCGTTCCTGAACTATTTTTAAGAAGCTGGATCAGGTCGCTGGTCAGCGTTTTTTCAGAAAGGAACTGGAGCCTGATGGCTATGTTGCTTTTCATAATACTGTTGGGAAGTGCACTGATATTCCTATTTTCAAAGAGGATGGGCATCAAAAAAGCCGGGTTTGTGACTGCACTGGTGGGTCTCTTCCTGTTTCTCATCACGCTTTCATCTGCCATCTCGTCGCACAGGAAAATCATTAACCCGGATGAAGGCATTGTGCTCGCTCCTTCAGTGATCGTAAGAAGCTCACCCAGTGATTCCGGGACCGAGCTGTTTGTGCTTCATGAGGGAACGAAGATCAGGATCAATGAAGAGGTTGCCGGCTGGCAGAATATCAGGGTGAAGGACGGAAGGGAAGGGTGGATCGGTTCGGCTGATTTCGAAACCATCTAATCCATTATCTTTGGAGGCTATGAACAGCCTTTTATTGGTCATACTGGCATTTGCCGGCTATGTGTTAGCCTACCGGGTATACGGTGGGTATCTTGGAAGAAAGATCTTCAGGTTATCCTCATCCAGGCTGATGCCATCCCATGAACTGGCTGACGGGGTTGATTTCGTACCCACAAAACCACACATCGTTTTCGGGCACCACTTCACCACCATTGCGGGATTGGGACCCATCGTAGGGCCTGCCATCGGGATCATCTGGGGCTGGCTCCCGGCCTTTTTATGGGTGTTCCTGGGAAGCATCTTTATGGGGGCGGTCCACGATTTTACCACCCTTGTGATTTCTGCCCGGAACCATGGAAAATCCATCGGTGAGCTCACCGGCAATATCATCAGCCCCTCCACCAGGTATGCGCTGCAATTCATTATGCAGCTGTTGCTTTTCATCGTGCTGGCCGTATTTGCCATGATTGTGAGCTCGCTGTTCGTGATGTATCCCGAAGCGGTTATCCCGGTTTGGGCGCAGATCCCGGTGGCAATATGGCTGGGATGGAAGATCAGGGAGGGCAAGAACGATCTGGTTTACTCCATCCTGGCCCTTTTCATGCTCTACGCTTTTGTGATCGTGGGGGTGAAGATACCCGTTTCATTGCCCTGGGAACGGGAAGTATCTGTCGTTATATGGTGCATCCTGCTCTTTATCTATGTATTTTTCGCCTCCACCATACCGGTCCATAAATTATTGCAGCCCAGGGATTATATAAACTCCAACCAGCTTTTTGTGGCCATGGGATTCCTGGTCATCGGGATCATCGTGGCCCACCCTGTCATGTCTGCCCCGGCCATTAACCAGCAGGCATTTTCTCCCACTTCCGACGTGCCGGACCTTGCCCCCATCCTTTTCATCATCATTGCCTGCGGAGCCATTTCAGGGTTCCATTCCCTTGCCGGATCAGGAACCACCGTAAAACAACTGGATAATGAGAAGGATGCCCTTCCCGTGGGATTCGGAGCCATGATCACCGAAAGTTTCCTTGCAGTGCTGGTCATCGTGGCGGTCGGAGCTGGGCTGGGGATGGGGCTGGACCATAACGGCCAGCATTATTCAGGAGCAGCCGCCTTCAATCACCATTATTCCTCCTGGTCCTCTGCAAACGGTCTTACGGCCAAGCTGGATGCCTTCATCATCGGATCAGCCAATCTCTTCTCTGCCATCGGGTTGCCGGTAAAATACGGTGCAGCTTTTGTAGTGGTCTTTATCGTCTCCTTTGCCAACACAACCCTTGATTCTGCGGCCCGGATTCAGCGAATCTCCATGCAGGAGATCTTTACACGGAAAACCGGGGCCATAAGAAAGCCCATGCACAACCGGTACATGACCACATTGCTGATCGTGGTAGCGGCATCGGGACTTACCTTCTTTAAACCGGGGGGACAGGGTGCCATGGTGCTCTGGCCTCTGTTTGGATCCCTCAATCAGCTCATGGCAGCACTTGCCCTTGGAGTGGTCACCGTATACCTCTCTTCGCGTAAGATGCCTCTATATTTTACCCTGCTACCCATGCTTGTGATCCTTGTGCTGACACTCTGGGCGATGGTCGAGAACCTTGCCGGTTTCATTGCCGACGGGGAATACCTGCTGGTGGTGTTATCCTCTTTGATCCTCATGCTGACCGGATGGCTCACCGGAAGCAGCCTCCTTGCGCTCTTCAGGAAATCCGGCACAAGGGAGGGAGGCATGGCCGAATAAATGAGGGCTGACGTGGCCATTGGCTAATGCCTTATCTCAAATCCCCTGAATTCTGCTGGCTCCAATTCTGAAATTTCCACCCGCTCCACCCAGCTGTAGCCGGTGCCATTCCTACACCACCTGATATAGGCACCACAACCGGTCTCCTCACCCTGGATGGATGTGCGTACAGATCCGTCCGGGAGGTTTTCCACCCAACCTTTCAGGTTCAGTTCCCTGGCCTTGTTTCGTGCGGCATATCGGAACCCTACGCCCTGAACCCTTCCGTACACCTTTATTTCATAATGCTTGATCATGGGTATGCTTCCCTGGCAAATTTAATCCAAATTGGTTTGAACAAGGAGTTAAGTGGCTTGTTTTAATGTAAAATGTTCAAACGAGAATCCATGAAAAAAATATTCTATTTCGGCACACTATGCCTGCTCAGCATGGCCTTCAATTCCCTGCATGCTCAAAAGAGCTTTTATGATTTCACGGTCCTTGACATCAACGGGGAGGAGTTTGATCTGGCACAATTGCAGGGAAAGAAGGTGCTTGTGGTCAACACGGCCTCAAAATGCGGCCTGACGCCCCAGTACGAAAGCCTGGAGAACCTGTACAGGGAATACGGGGGTGACAATTTCGTGATCATCGGATTTCCCACCAATGATTTTGCCGGCCAGGAGCCGGGTACCAATGAGGAGATTGCGGAATTCTGCAGGACCAGATTCGACGTTACATTTCCCATGATGGCCAAAATTACAGTGAAGGGTGAGGAGATGCATCCCCTGTACAAATGGCTCACAAGTGCTTCAGAGAACGGGGTGGAGGACAGCAAAGTGGCATGGAACTTTCAGAAGTACATGATCGGCGAGGACGGGATGCTGCTGGGGCATGTGGCACCCCAAAAGAAACCTGACAGCAAGGTGATTATCTCCTGGCTGAAAAAGGGATAACCAAACACCACATTCACTCCTGATCCACAATGGGGATTGATTGGCACACTCCAATCAGTGGTGCTGCAAATTGGTTTATATTTTCTACTTTTGCCCTCCTTAGTGCGCTCGCCCATGTCAAAATTGAGAATTCTGGTGGTGGATGATATATATGCCAACCGGTACCTGATGTCCGAATTGATAAAGATTACGGGAAACGAACCGGTGATGGCAGCGAACGGGAAAGAAGCCCTGGAAATACTTGAAAATCAGGAGATCCATATGGTCTTCATGGATATAGAGATGCCTGTAATGAATGGCATTGAGACCACCAAATATATTCGCGCTGAATTGCCCTCACCGCTGAACAAAATCCCGATCATTGCTCTTACTGCGCACAATCCGGGAATTTTCTTTGAGGACTTTTCGAATGTGGGGTTCGACGAATTGGTCACGAAACCATATTCGGTGGAGAAGATCAAACAGAAGATCATCAATTTCATCCCTGATTGAAGCTGGGCTGCTGCGGGTCAATGACTGGATTCAGGCATAGACAAGTCCCGCGATCCGCTCCAGCGCAATCCGGTCCACATCACTGAAAGCACCGGGCCTGTCCGAATCCACATCCAGAATCGCCCTGATGACATGCTCACGGTCAAGTACCGGAATGGTGATCTCGGAGCTGGACCTGGAGTCGCAGGCAATGTGACCTGGGAATGCGTGCACATCGGCCACCAGCTGGGGCTCCCCGGAGTTTACAGAAGCCCAGCAGACCCCCCTGTTCCTTTCCAGCTCCTGGCATGCCACCGGGCCCTGGTATGGTCCCACAATGAGCTTATCATCGCGATAGAGATAGAAACCCGTCCAGAAGTAATGATCCATTTTATGATGCAGCACGGCGCATACGGATGCCATGCGGGCTATGGGATCATCAGTTTTTTGAAGCAACTGTTCCAGTTGAAGATAAATGCGCTGGTATCTTCCCTCTTTCTTTTTGTTTTCCATGGGATTAAGCAATATCCGCGACCTCAAAATTAGGATTATTATTATCTTTGCCGCTTAATTTTCAAGATGAAATTACAACAGGAAATCGAAAGGCGCAGGACCTTTGCCATTGTGAGTCACCCCGATGCCGGGAAAACGACACTCACAGAGAAATTCCTGTTGTTCGGCGGGGCCATCAATGTGGCCGGTGCAGTGAAATCAAACAAGATCAAGAAGAGCGCCACCTCCGATTTCATGGAGATCGAGAAGCAACGGGGCATCTCCGTGGCCACCTCGGTGATGGGATTCGAATATGGCGGGAGAAAGATCAACATCCTGGACACGCCTGGCCACCAGGATTTTGCCGAGGATACATACCGGACACTGACCGCGGCGGACAGCGTGATCATTGTGATTGATGCCGCAAAAGGGGTGGAGGAACAGACCCGCAAACTGATGAATGTCTGCAGGATGCGAAAGACACCGGTGATGGTGTTCGTGAATAAGATGGACAGGCCTGCGCTGGATTCATTTGAATTGCTGGATGAGATAGAGAAGGAACTGGAGATCCACGTTCACCCGTTGAGCTGGCCCGTGGGCAAAGGATCCGATTTCAGGGGCGTGTATAACAGGTTCGATCGCAGATTCAGGTCATTCAAAGGGATCAGCAAACAAACCATCGGGGAGCTTGTGGAGTACGCGGACCTGGAAGATCCCAAATTTCAGAAACATATCTCGCCCCATGGGGACCGCCTCAGGGAAGAGCTGGAGCTCATCGAAGGGGTATATCCCGATTTTATCCTGGGTGATTACCTGGATGGAAGGACAGCACCACTCTTTTTTGGCAGTGCCCTCAATAATTTCGGGGTCAGGGACATCCTGGACTGCTTCATCCAGGTGGCACCATGCCCCGGCCCGATAGTCACTGAGGAGAGGCGGGTGGACCCTGCTGAGCCGAAAATGTCAGGATTTGTCTTTAAGATCCATGCCAACATGGATCCGAACCACAGGGACCGCCTGGCATTTATCAAGGTGGTATCCGGGAGGTTCGAACGCAATAAGGCCTACATCCATGTGCGCAGCGGGAGGCAGGTGAAGTTTTCCAGCCCCACCTCATTTATGGCTGAAAAAAAATCCGTGATCGACGAGGCATTCCCGGGTGACATTGTGGGTGTGCATGACACCGGTAATTTTAAAATCGGCGATTCCGTCACAGAAGGGGAGAAGCTGAAATTTACAGGTATCCCCAGTTTCTCGCCGGAGCTTTTCAGGTATGTGGAGAATGATGAACCATTGAAATTCAAGCAACTGGCCAGGGGACTGGACCAGCTGATGGACGAAGGGGTGGCACAACTGTTCGTCAGTGTGGCCAACGGACGCAAGATCATCGGAACGGTGGGTGCCCTGCAGTTCGACGTGATCCAGTACAGGCTCCAGCACGAATACGGTGCCCGCTGCCGGTACGAACAGCTTCCCATGTTCAAGGCTTGCTGGATCGAGTCCACGGACCACGAGAAATTAAAGGAGTTCCGGCTTCGCAAGTACCAGCAGCTGGCAATGGACAAGGAGTCCAGGGAGGTATATATGGCTGAATCGCCATACGCCCTTCAGATGGCACAGGAGAAGTTCCCCGAGATCACATTCCATTTCAATTCTGAATTCTGAATCCTTTTGCTTCATTCTCCGGCAAGCAGCCTGGTTGAGTTTCATTTGTACAATACTTTACCTCTGGAGCAGGCCCAAAATGATTATATTCGTGCTTATCAACCATGTGATGAGTCTTATGAAATTTACCCTTATTACCACACTTTGCATTGGCCTTGGATCCGGAATGGCCATGGGCCAGATCCCTGACTGGGAGGGTGGGTATGCCGACGGATGCACCACTATCACGGCTGGAAAGAATGCCACCAGTGACGGATCGGTCATCACTTCCCATACGGATGACAGCCACAGGACACGTTCCTGGATGAATGTGATCCCCGCTCAAAAACATCCCCGGGGGGCAACTGTACCCATGTACAAGCGGGTAGCCTGCGATTCTTTCGCCATGCCCACATACAGCCACATCCCCATCGGGTCCATTCCACAGGTTAAGGAGACCCAGCAGTTCCTGAACACGGCCTATCCCTCCATGAACCAGTACCAGCTTGGAATCGGTGAGTCGACCTTCGGGGGCAGGGAGACCCTTCAGTCGGATGAAGGATTGATTGATTGCCAGCGCCTTTGCCAGCTCATGCTTGAGAGGTGCAAAACAGCCAGGGAGGCCATCCAGTTGGCCGGTGAACTGACCGCAGCCTATGGATGGAACGATTTCGGCGAATGTCTCACCATCGCTGACAAGAAGGAGGTGTGGCATTTCGAGATCATGGGTCCTGGAAAAGGCAGTATAGGGTCGGTATGGGCTGCTCAGCGCGTCCCCGACGACCATGTGTCGGTCAATGCCAATGCAAGTACCATCAAAGAGATTGATTTGGGGGATCCGGATTATTTTATGGCCAGTGAGAACGTACTGAGCCTGGCCCTGGAAAATGGCTGGTGGAAAGAAGGGGAGGCGTTCCGGTTCTGTTATGCCTACGCACCCGAGAGCAGGACTTCACTGGCAGCCAGGAGAAGGGAGTGGCGGGTGTTTGACCTGTTGGCGCCCTCTCTGAAGCTTGATCCCAACGCCGAAAACTACCCCTTCTCGGTCAAGCCCGATCGGCCCGTTTCACTGCCGGACCTGAGAAGGGTCTTTTCTGATTACTATGAAGGGACACCTTTCGACATGACCAGGGATATGACCGTCACGGACGACAGCGGAAGAAGCGTAATTTCCCCCCTTGCCAATCCTCACCTGCCCTACGATATGAATAAGCTATTCAGGATCAACGGGGGCTGGGGATGGCGCGGTGAACGGACCATTGCAAGGTGGTATACCATGTATGCGACCATTATCCAATGCAGGGACTGGCTTCCCGATGAGATTGGCGGAGTGGTCTGGCTGGCCCAGGATAATGTCTCCACCTCCATATACATTCCCGTATACTGTTCGGGGAGCGACCTTCCGGATTCCTATAAAACGCCGGGACGGCCAAACGGATATACCACCGGGTCTGCCTGGTGGGCATTCAACCGGCTGGGAACACTGACGGCTCAGCGATGGGGGGAAATGCGGTACGATGTAAATGGGGTCTGGGACCAATGGCAGGAAGAACTTTTCAGTGGACAGGCCACATTCGAGGAGCAGGCACTGGAACTCTACCGTGCCGGAAAACTTGAAGCGTTGAACGAAAAGCTTACAGGATATACAATGGATTGGGGGAACAGGGTGGTGAGCAAAGCATGGGAGCTGGGTGATATGCTCTGGACCAAATACGATGAAATGTTTTAAAAGATGACCGGATCAATCAATAAAAGGGGTTTTGCCAGTGATAACAATGCGGGTGTACACCCCGTGATCCTGGAAAGCATGGCTTTTGCGAACAACGGACATGTGATCGCTTACGGCGATGACCCCTATACAGAAAGCGCGGTAGCGCGCATGAAAGGGATATTCGGCCAGGAGACCGGGATCTTTTTTGTGTTCATTGGCACTGCCGCCAATGTGCTTGGTCTCTCCTCGGTGTCACAGCCATTCAATGCGGTGATCTGTCCCGGTACGGCCCATATTCATGTGGATGAATGCGGGGCTCCGGAGAAGTTTACCGGTTGCAAGCTCCTGGCCGTGGATGCGCCGGATGGAAAACTGACCGTGGATTTGATCGCTTCCCAGATGCACGGAATTGGATTTGAGCACCATGTGCAGCCCAGGGTGGTTTCCATCACCCAGGCAACCGAACTGGGTACCGTCTACACCCCGGATGAGATCAGGCGGATCGCTGACTACACCCATGCCAATGGGATGCTCCTTCATATGGACGGGGCCAGGATCAGCAATGCGGCGGTCACCCTGGATTGCAGTTTTTATGAGATCACAGGCGGGGCAGGGGTGGATGTGCTCTCTTTTGGAGGAACCAAGAACGGGATGATGTATGGCGAAGCCGTGGTTTTCTTCAACCGGGCACTTTGCGAGGATTTCAAATACAGGAGGAAACAGGGCATGCAGCTTGCCTCAAAAATGAGGTATATTGCCGCACAATTTGATGCCTTCCTTGAAAATGACCTCTGGAAAAGAAATGCACTTCATGCTAACCTCATGGCTCAAAAGCTCCATGAGTCCGTCAGGGATATCCCGGGGGTGGACGTCACACAGAAGGTGGAATCCAATGCGGTTTTCGCCCGTATCCCGGCTGCCATCATCCCTGAACTGCAGAAACACTATTTCTTTTATGTATGGGATGAGGAGTGTTCGGAGGTCCGGTGGATGTGCTCTTTTGACACCACCGCGGAGGATATCGAGGGATTCACCTCGCTGCTCAGGTCACTGCTTTAGATTCAATTCCCCGCCGGAAGCAGCAGGGAGCTGTCGCCATAGCTCAGGAACCGGAATTGGTGCTCCAGCGCGTAATCATATACCTTTTTCCAATCCTCTCCGATCAAAGCCGCGATTAAGAGCAGCAGGGTACTGCCCGGAAGATGGAAATTGGTGATCAGTCCGTTCACGCTCCTGAATTTATAACCGGGTACGATCATCAACCTGGTGGAGAATTGAACATGGTCAAGTTCCTGAGCCCGGCAATATTTGATGAGTGCATCCAGGCTCTCTGACAGGCTTACTCCCTGGGGAAGTTGTTCGTTTTCCCACTGCCTGAGATCCAATTTTGAATGGACCATGTTCAAACCTTCCGTGAGCTTCACCCCAAGCCAGTAAAGTGATTCCAGGCTCCTTGTGGTGGTGGTCCCAACTGCAATCAAGCCTCCGGGGTGACCGGCCCATTGTTTCAGGAATTCGAGGGGCACAGATACCTGTTCCGCATGCATGGGATGGTCCCTTGCATCATCTTCCTTTACAGGCACAAAGGTTCCGGCTCCTACGTGAAGGGTGATCTCAGCGGTCCGGATCCCCTGTTCCCGGATCTGCCGGATCACTTCCTCAGTAAAATGCAGCCCGGCGGTGGGGGCTGCCACAGATCCGGGATCACGTTTATAGATGGTCTGGTACCTCTCCCTGTCGATCTCCTCTGATTCCCTCTTAAGATAGGGTGGGATGGGGGTGCTGCCGGCTGTTTCTATAATCTCACCAAATGTGACCACCTCGCTGTTCCAGTGAAAGTGTATAGTCATATTTTCCCGGGATCTTTCCCCCACCACCGCTTCCAGTATGATCTCATGGCCATTGACCACCGATGAAAGCAAGAGGGGACCCGATTTCCACTTCCTCATATTGCCAACCAGGCACTTCCAGCTGCACGATCCGGTGGCCGTGAAGGCTTTCTGGTATTCCGCAGGATCATGGGGTTCAAGACAGAAAATCTCGATCCCTGCACCCGTCTCTTTCCTGAATTTCAACCTGGCCTGGATGACCCGGGTGTTATTGAAGACCAGCATGGCATTCTCCGGAATGATCCCTGTCAACCCGGAGAAACTGTGTTGACTGATGCGGCCCCGGTCATAAAACAGGAGCTTTGACTGATCCCTGTGGTCCAGAGGGTATTTTGCAATTCGTACATCTTCCAGGTTGTACCTGAATTGATCGATATCTATTTTGTGGGGAACATCCATGGGTTAAATGAAGAGTCCGCAAAAATAGTTAATTTTGTAAAGATCTTTGAAATTTTGCAGCAGTTGATCCTATCGCTGCGGCTCCCCTGGGGCCGCAGAGGAAAGTCCGGGCAGCAAAGGGTGCCGTACTGTTGAAAAACAGATGCCTGTGAAGGCATGGGAGCAAAGAAGAAAATGACCGCCCTGTTTCAGGGTAAGGGTGAGAAGGTGGGGTAAGAGCCCACCAGTGTGACGGGTGATCGTCACAGCTGTTTGTCCTGCGGGCTGAAAGGCCATGTATACCGGTGTAAAAAAGGCTACCCGCTTCTGCCGGGGGGTAGGCCGCTTAGAAAAATGATGGGGATCCTGTTTACAGGATACAGAACCTGGCTTATACGACTGCTGCATTTTTTTTAATCCGCGACAGGCTTCTCAAAGAGGTTGGATTCGATCTGTTTGTTGAACTCAACCTTCTCAATCTGGATGGTGGTGACCACCTCTCCGTTCATTTTTGTGACCACGCGTTGGGCCATGGGTATTCCTTTGACGTTTTTGTAGTCCTGGAGGACAACCTCGATCTCTGTTTCGGCCCCTCCCATAACCTGTTTGGATCTGATGGAGGTGATCAGGTGACTCGATCTGCTGATGAAAAAATCCAGTTTATCGCCATCGCTGGTGTTCATCCGCAGGTGGTCTGCGGATCCATCTTCTGACTGCCCTATCAATTCCAGCTTATTTCCTTTTTCAATGTAATTCCAGAGGGGATTCTCAAACTCTGTCTGACTCAGGATGGATTCCAGTTCCTCTCCTTTCATCTCCTTTGGTTGGGGAATCCCCATGGCTGGCGCATACATCCATCCATTCTGACCATTGTAGGTCTGGATCACTTTGGAACCATTGAAATCGCCCTGGATCCGTATTTTATTGGGTCGCTGCTGGTACATGGTGAAGGTGGATTCAAATCCAGCCATGGAATATACATTCTTTCCGGTGGTGATAATGGTCTCCACTTTTTGCATTTTCTCCTGGGCGGCGGCTTCATAGTGGGCTTCCAGGATCACATCCAGATCCTGTGCCCTGGAGGAGAGCGATAATATGGAAATTATTGCTGGTAATAAGATTGAGCGCATGTGACAGGTGTTATGATGGTTTTTTCAAAGTTACATTTTAATTACAACTTCCCTGATGCTGATCAGCTTTGTCAGGAGGCCTTCCAGGAGATCGAGCCTGAGCATATTGGCCCCATCCGATAAGGCGCTGGCAGGATCAGGGTGTGTCTCCAGGAAGATGCCATCGGCCCCTGCAGCAATTCCGGCGCGGGCCATAGTCTCAATGAGTTCCGGGTTTCCACCCGTGATACCGCTCTCCTGGTTGGGCCGCTGCAGGGAATGGGTCACATCCAGCACCACAGGGTATCCGGTCCGTTTCATCTCAGGAATCCCGCGAAAGTCCACCACCAGGTCCTGGTACCCAAAGGTTGTGCCGCGTTCAGTAATGATCACTTTTGTGTTCCCGGTTCCCTCCACCTTCTCCACGGCAAATCTCATGGCGCCCGGAGAGAGGAACTGGCCCTTCTTGATGGAGACACTCTTACCCGTTTCCCCGCATGCTATCAGGAGATCAGTCTGCCTGCAGAGGAATGCCGGAACCTGAATTACATCTACGAATTTAGATGCAATCCTGGCCTCTTCGGGAGAATGGACATCGGTGATCACAGGTACGGAGAATCTTGCGCCGATCTCCCCGAGGATCTCCAGTGCGGCTTCATCACCAATCCCCGTAAAAGAATCGATGCGGGAGCGGTTTGCCTTCCTGTAGGAGGCTTTAAAGACAAAAGGCACGCTGTATTTCTCACTCAGGTGGTTTAACTGTTCTGCCACATGCATGGCAAGCTCCCTGCTTTCAACCACGCATGGACCCGCGATCAGAAGGAAACCGTCTCCATCTGCATGTTTAAGGGAAGGGATCACCGAACCCAGCCCCCTGTTATTTTTCTTTTCCATAACTTTTCATCTTGTTCCAGAGGAGGTCGAGCCGTTTGCGCATCTCTTCTTCCCTGGGATTCGCTCCAGGCCAATAAAAACGGGCATCCCTGACCTCCTCAGGCAGGTATTGCTCCAGTACGAAATGTTCCTCAAAACTGTGGGCATACTGGTACTTCTCTCCATACCCAAGCTCCTTCATAAGGGAAGTCGGGGCATTTCTCAGGTGAAGCGGCACCGGCAGGTTACCGGTTTTACGGACCGTATCAATGGCATCATTTATGGCCGCGTAGGCTGAATTGCTCTTGGGAGAGGAAGCAAGGTAGATGGCCGTCTCTGAAAGGATGATGCGCGCCTCCGGCATGCCAATCATATGCACGGCCTGAAAACAGTTCGTGGCCATGAGCAGTGCGTTTGGATTGGCAAGACCAATGTCCTCGGAAGCCAGGATCACCAGCCTCCGGGCGATAAATTTGATATCCTCTCCACCCTCCAGCATCCTGGCCAGCCAGTAGACTGCTGCATCAGGATCACTTCCGCGGATGCATTTGATAAACGCTGAAATGATGTCGTAATGCATCTCACCGTTTTTATCATAGAGTGCCATGTTCTCCTGCAACCGCTCCTTTACCATATCGTTGGTGATGGCTATCTCGCGGTCCGGGGCACCCTCAGGGTCCGAATACTCCGCTTTCACTACCACCTCCAGCGTATTTAAAAGCTTTCGTGCATCACCCCCTGAGTATTGCAACATGGCCTCATTTTCTACGATTTTAATATTCAGTTTCTTGAGGTAGAGATCTTTTACCAGCGCCCTGGACAGGAGCTCCACCAGGTTCTCCCTGGTGAGGGCATTCAGGATATAGACCTGGCACCTGGACAGCAGGGGGGAGATCACTTCGAAGGATGGGTTTTCCGTGGTTGCACCGATAAGGATTACAATCCCCTGCTCGACAGCACCCAGCAGCGAATCCTGCTGGGACTTGCTGAAGCGATGGATCTCATCGATAAACAGTACAGGGTTGGGTTTATTGAAAAACTGTGTTTTTTTAGCTTTCTCAATGGTCTCCCTGACATCTTTTACCCCTGACTGTACGGCACTCAGGCTATAAAAGGGGCGGTCCAGCTGGCGGGAAATGATGGTGGCCAGGGTGGTTTTGCCCACCCCGGGAGGACCCCACAAAATAAATGAGGAAAGGGAACCTGATTGCACCATTTTGCGTATAACCGCATCGGGTCCCACCAGGTGCTCCTGGCCAATGAAATCATCCAGTGTTCCCGGACGCATGCGGTCCGCCAGGGGTTGGTTGGGAAACTGAACAGCTGTGGCCATGAAGGCAAATTTAGGTTTTTTTTATTTTTGACAGGGTACTAAAGCAATTACATATGAACCGCATCTTAAAATGGACTGCCTGGATGGTCGGAATCCTCCTGGGTCAGCTGGTCCCGCTTTCAGCTCAGAATCTCTCCATGGACCTTGTGTACGGGGGCATCAGTGATGCAGAGGCCATTTTGAGGGAGTATCTCAAACCCTATGCAAATGTGCTTGGGTCCGACCTGAATGCGGGATGGTACAATACAGCGAGACCCCATAAACTTGGTGGATTGGATATCACCGCCACCGTGAGCTGGGCCACCGCACCGGCGACGGCACTTACCTATGACCTGAATGACCTGGTACTGAACGGGAAGTTTAACACCGGTCTGACCAGCATGGCACCTACCGTGGCAGGCACCCAGGATGAAAGGCCGGAACTGGTCTATTCTGAAACGGTCACCCTGGGCCCGGGCAATGAACAGGAGGTGGAATATGCCCGCTTCACCGTACCCAACGGCAGCGGGGTGGACTTCTTCCCGCTTCCCATGGCTCAGCTCACCGTAGGGCTTCCGTTTGGAACGGATGTCTCTGCAAGGTTTGTCCCCATGGTGGGATACCGCGATTATGGGGAGATCGGTCTGTGGGGAATCGGAGGAAAACACTCCATTTCACAATGGCTCCCGGTTCTTAAAAACCTTGAGTTCCTTGATATCAGCCTCCAGGGCGGGTACACCAGGGTCACCACCTCGGCCCATGTAGTGGTGGAACCCCTTCCTGTGGAAGTGGAACCAGGCACGCCGAATAACTGGAATGACCAGTATGCAATACAGCAGGTGGAAGGGTGGACCATGAACCTGGTCACCTCCCAAACCCTGCCGGTGATCACATTTTACCAGGGCATCGGATATGCCAGCTCACTGGTGGAGGTCATGCTGGAGGGCCATTTCCCGGTCCACTCGGTGATCCTCGAGGAGGGGGCTAACCTGGGTAAAACCACCTACGAGGTGGTGAAGAATCCTCTCAGCATGAAATATGAGAACTTCGATAACCTGAGGTTGAACATAGGTGCACGGATAAAACTGGGGGTCTTTACCATTCACTATGATTTCACACATACCCTCTATGCCACCCACTCGGTGGGCATGGGAATCAGTTTCCGTTAGTGATCGCAAAATTCCTGCGATTGTCTCTTAGAAACCGTTCAGGTTCATGGTGACCGTGGGGATCAGCAGGAGCCAGCCCAGCAGGATCAGGATGATCATTATCGGGAATACCCACCTGATCCACTTGTCATAAGGTATTTTAGCCACCCCAAGGACACCGATCAGAACCGGTGAGGTTGGTGTAATGAGGTTCGTGAAGCCGTCTCCCAGCTGGAAAGCCATTACCGTGGCCTGACGCGAAACCCCGATCAGATCAGAGAATTGTGACATAATGGGCATGGTAAGCGCAGCTTTTGCCGATCCGCTTGGAATGACAATATTGATCATGGTCTGGATCAGGTACATCATGCTAACGGATCCGAATTTCCCGAATTCCTGCATGGAGAGCGCAACTTGGTAAAGCAGGGAATCAATCACCTTTCCGTCCTCCAGGATCACCAGGATTCCGCCAGCCAGTCCAACAACCACTGCAGCTGACAAAATATCCCGCATCCCTTCGATAAACAGCCTGGTGATCTGGTTTGCACTCCGGTTCATGGCAATGCCGGCAGATATCCCCATCACAAAGAAAAGGGTGGCGATCTCTTTTACGAACCATCCATATCCCATTACCCCTATGATTAAGTAAATGATCGTAAATAAAAGAAGGTTGAGAATATAGTAGTGCACCGACCTTCGAAGCATGATTAAGCTGGAGATCGAAAAAAGTCCGGTGATCAATGGGAGGAACCAGAAGGTATAAGCTTTATTTCCGATGTGCAGGGTGGAAGTGGGTTCAAGGATTGCAAACACTGCCATGCCCGCTGCCAGGACCACAAAGGAGATCCAGGCCGAAAGTGGGGATTTGGATTGAAGATCGCCCTGGTCACTCATCTCCCGCTCTCTCCAGTAATGGTCGCTCTCATACACCGGGGAAGATGCCGGTTTCTTCCTGACCCTGCCTGCATACCTGAGCACCCATGCGATACCCGCCAGGTTGATCACCGCCCAAACGAAAAGCCTGTATTCAATCCCTGAGAACAGGGGAATATTGGAGAGGCCCTGTGCGATCCCGATGGTGAAAGGATTGAGGAGGGCCCCCGCAAATCCAAGCCCTGCACCCACAAAGCACAGGCTGATCCCCACAATGGAATCATAACCCATGGAAATGGCCAGGGGCACAAAGATGATGATAAATGCAATGGTCTCCTCGCTCATACCGAAGGTCGCCCCGAACACGCTGAATACCAGCATGATTAAAGCGATGATCATATTTTCAACCCCCAGCCACCTGAAAAACCTGAATTTCTCCAGCAACCTCACCCTGATCAGGAATGAGCGGATCCCCACATCGATGGCCTTGCTGTCATTCATGATCCAGAAAGCACCGCCGATGATCAGGATGAAGACTATGATGTCAGCCTTCCCGGCAAAACCGTCAAAAAGGGCACTGAATACCTGCCAGGTCTGGGGGGATTTGTCCGCCGCATGAAAAGAACCTTCCACAATGACCTCCCTGGGGGTCCCGTTCACATCTATTGTTTCCCTGCTAAACTCCCCTCCGGGAAGGATCCATGTAAGCGCCGCTGCGAAAATGATAAAGGAAAAGACGATCACATAGGTATGGGGAATAGCAGGCCGCTTTTTCATCTGAAGTGGTAGTTTAATTTCTACAAATATGACTGAAAATTTCAAACGGTCTAAAAATTCTTATTTTTAGGGCATAAATATGGCCGCCCTATGCCTAAATCCTCAACACTGACCATTCTCCTTCTTGCCCTTCTCAACCTTCCGGCACCTGGCCAGGATATGTTCCGGATCGACAGCCTGGTGACAGTGCTTGGAGAGAAGTCCCAGGACAGTGCCCGTTCCCGGATCATGTTCGATATCGCAAAGGAGTTAGGCCACGGGGATACCCTGCTTGCCCTGGATTATCTTGAAAGGGCCCGGGCCATCGCAGAACAGCAGGATGATACGCGGGGTTTGGGCCGCTATTATAAGATCCTCGGGATCATGCATTACTCCAGCGGGAAATTCAGGATCGCACTGCTGAACTTTGACAGGGCCCTGGCCTATTTCTCAGAGTCCGACGACGATATTAATACCTATGAAACCATTAAATGGAAAGGCAATGCCCACCTTCGCCTTGCCGAATATGTTCAGGCCATGAACCACTATGAAAGCGCACTGGATTTCTACAGGAGAAACGGCATGAGGGTCGGGGCCAGCCGCTGTCTGAACAACATAGGGATTATCCATAAAAACAAGGGCGATTACCTTGCGGCTCTTTCATCCTATGAGGAATCAATCAGCTACCTGTCCCCGGAGATCCACGACAGGGATATTTCACAGGGTTACATAAATATAGGCAACATCTTTGTAATCCTGGGAAGTTATGAACTTGCCCTGGATTATTTTGAGAAAGCCCTTGATATAGCCGAGAGGCTCAATGATCCGGAAAATTTGGCCATCTGTCTCTCCAACGTAGGAGTGATCCAGAATAAATCCAAGAACTATTCCGAGGCGCTGGCACTTTATGAGCGGTCCCTGGAGGTTAGCGAATCGATCAAGGACAAGATCCAGTATTCCAATTGTCTGATCAACATCGGGACCAATTATGCAGACATGGGCCAGCCTGATCTTGGGCTAAAATATGTCCGAAGGGGCCTGGAGCTGAAAATTGAACTCGAGGAGGAGCGCGCCATTTCCAATTGCTATATCCACCTGGCAGAGATCTACCTGGTGATGAAGAATTATGACAGGGCCCTGGAGCTTTACGGGATCGCAGTCCCGGAGAAATTGCGGTTGGATGACCCCGAAGCACTGGCGAGTTGCTACCTGGGCATGGGATCCGCATACCTGGGAAAGCAGCAGTATACTGATGCACTCCGCATGAATGACCGGGCCATGGAAATTGCAACGGAAATCAACGTCATTGAACACCTTGTAAGGGGATACGATAGCAGGATGCAAATTGCCCTTGCCATGGGCGACTACCGGGCAGCACTGGAAAACAGCCTGCTTCATCATGATTATGAAGACAGCCTTATGAACCTGGCCACTTCGAAAGCTGTGATCGAGATGCAATTCAGGTACAACTCCAGCCTGCTGAGCCAGCAGAACGAGAACCTGCTTGTACAATCAGAACTGAACCAGGCTTTGATGAGGAAAAGAAACGTAATCCTCTACAGCATCATGGGAATTGCCCTTTTGCTTGCCACCGGATTGGTGCTCGTCGGCTATTTTCTTCGCAGGCTCAGGCATTCCTCCATGAAACTGGAGGAACAGAACGTGGTGATCACAAGGCAGAATCTTAAACTGGACAACCTCAACAAGACCAAAGACCGGATGATGTCCATCATCGCCCATGATCTCCGGGGAACGCTGGGTAACCAGCTGACGGCGATTGAAGTCCTTCACAGAATTGAAGGGAATGAAAATGCGGATATGGACAGGAAGAAGTTGCTTGGGAACCTGAAGAATTCGGCATCCTACTCCCTGGAGTTGCTTGAGAACCTGCTTCACTGGTCAAGGCTTTCGGAGAATGAATCTTTTTATCACCCGGAGGAGGTTACCATCGACTCGCTGATCGCGAATTGCCTCTCCCTTTTTGATGAGACGGCTGCGAACAAAAGGATCTCCTTTCACTCCGACCTCAAGGGCCCCCTTGTTTGCCGGGTCGACCAGATCATGATGGAGACCATTATCAGGAACCTGGTCTCCAATGCCATCAAATTTTCCAATCCCGGTGGCACCATTTCCATCAGCGGCGAAGTGATCAATAATTCCTTAACCCTGAGGATCACCGACCAGGGGATTGGAATGACCGAGGAACAGATCCACAGGATCATCCACAACGGTGGTTTTACGCGCAGGGGAACAGCAAACGAAAAGGGCGCGGGAATCGGAATGACCCTGGTACAGAAATTCACAGCCATCCACCACGGAAAAATATCGATTTCCAGTAAACCCGAAGAGGGATCAAGCATCGAGGTGATAATTCCCTGTAGAAATTGATTATTTTTACCATGTGTTTAAGGCATGGGAACGATAGATCGATATTCAGAACCTTTCAGGAAACAGGTTCTTAGTCAATTCAGGGGCCTTTTGCGTGCATGTGGCGGTGAATATGACAAAGATTCGCTGAAGCTTGTAAGGCAGTCATTTGAGTTCCTGGTTTCAATTGTCAATGAGGATCAGCAACTTTTCGGGTTGCCCCATATTGATTACGCCTCGGGGCTCGCCCGGATGACCGTAAAAGAGATCGGCATGGACGCCCTGGGTGTATCGGCGGCACTGATCATCCATGGAGTGGAACTGAACAATGTGCCTCTTGAGAAGGTGCGAGCCGGGGTCGGGGAGAGGACCGCGTCCATTATTGAGGAGTTGTTGAAAATCAGGAGGTTGAACACCAGTACCACCCAGGGACAGGCGGAGAACATGCGGAACCTGATCCTGACCCTGGCCTCGGATTTCCGGGTGATCCTTGTGAAAATTGCAGATCAGTTATACCTGATGCGTCACCTGGGTCAGCTCCAGGAGAAAGATCAGATAGCCATTTCGGCAGAGGCTAAATACATCTACTCGCCACTTGCCCACAGGCTGGGCCTTTATAACGTGATGTCGGAAATGGAGGATCTGTCCATGAGTGTGCTGGAGAAAGAAGCCTTTGACATGATCACTGAAAAACTGCGGGCTTCCACAGCGCGGAGAAACAGGTTTATCAGGGAGTTCATTCAACCCATCCAGGAAGGCCTGGAGAAAGAGAAGTTCCGGGTGGACATCAAGGGACGGCCCAAGGCAGTCTCCTCCATCTGGCGGAAGATGCGTAAACAGAAGGTGGATTTTGAGGAGGTGTATGACAAGTTTGCCATCCGTGTCATCATCGATACCCCTTTGAAAAGGGAGAAAGCTGACTGCTGGAGGGCCTATTCCATCATTACAGATCATTACCAGCCCAATCCTGAACGTTTGCGGGACTGGATCTCAGCACCCAAATCCAACGGTTATGAATCCCTTCATACCACCGTGGTGGTTCCCGGGGGCAACTGGGTGGAGGTCCAGATCCGGACCAAACGGATGAATGAGATCGCTGAGAAAGGACTTGCAGCACACTGGAAATATAAAGGGATCAAGGGACAGGCCGGGATAGACCAGTGGATCGAGCGGGTGCGGGAAACACTGGAAAGTTCAGAACTGGATGCATCCAACCTGTTGGAGGATCTAAAGTTGAGCCAGTTCAGCAAAGAGATCTTTGTATTCACGCCAAACGGTGACCTGAAGAAATTCCCAGAGAATGCCACGGTACTGGATTTCGCTTTCGATATCCATTCGGATGTGGGAGCCTCATGCGTGGGAGCCAGGGTGAACGGGAAGAACGTGCCCATCCGGTACACCCTGAAAAACGGGGATAAGGTGGAAGTGCTTCGTTCCAAAACCCAGAAGCCAAAACTTGACTGGTTGAACGTGGTGGTCACCTCCAAGGCAAAAGGTAAGATCAGGCAGGTACTGAAGGAGGTAAAGCTGAAGGAGTCTGAACATGGTAAGGAGATCCTTAAAAGGAGGTTCAGGAACTGGAAGGTGGATTTTAATGACAACAGTGTCAGAAAGGTGATCCAGCATTTCAAATACAGGGATTCCATTGATCTCTATTTTGATGTGGCCACGGAAAAGATCGATCTGCTCCAGATCAAGGAACTGCTTACAAGTGCCGGGAAACAGGCGGAAGCAAAACCGGAAAGGATCGGTGAAGAAGGCGTGGAAAGGATCGTCAGTGCTGCCACTCGTGAATCGGGTGATTTCCTTGTGATCGATGAAAAACTGTCCAATGTGGATTATAAATTGTCCACCTGCTGCAATCCCATACACGGGGATGCCATTTTCGGATTTGTGACCATCAATTCGGGGATCAAAATCCACAGGATGAGCTGCCCCAACGCCCAGCAGTTACTCTCCAGGTATGGCTACAGGGTGGTGAAAGCCCGGTGGAGCAAGGCTGAGAAGGGCGCATTCTTCCTTGTAACCCTGCTGATCACAGGTGTGGACGACCTGGGGATCGTAAGCAACATCTCGGATGTGATCACCAGGGACCTGCAGGTGAACATGCGCTCCATCTCCATCGATTCAAACGATGGCATGTTTGAAGGAAGCATTACCCTGTTCGTAAAAGACACCCAGCACCTGGAAGCACTGATCCGGAAACTAAAAAAGGTCAAAGGGGTGATGAGCATCCGCCGCTTCGACAGCTAGAAATCAAGAAGCCCAATTTTCAACTCCCGTACCTGGGGTCGGGCCGGTAGGGGAGTTTGGCCATCTTTTCCACCGTCATCCCGGGAAATCCGAATTCCTCGGTGATCATTCCAAAAAGCAGGTATATTCCCTGTCCCTTGTAGGGATATCGTTTGAGGGAGTCTGGGAAGTTCACCACATCAAAGAACTCGCCCTCGGCATCCAGGAAAGTGCCAAAATTCATCCACTCTTTGTGCTTGGTTCGCACATGTTTGACGGTCACCAGGTTTCCGAGCATGCGAACCTTTTTCCCCAGGTGTTCCAGCATCTGACGGGCCATTATCTGCCCCCTGAAAGAGGTCTGGAGCAATTCAAACGCGGGAATTGAGACCGAGAAGCCCAGGATCTCCAGCTCATCGTAGGTGCTTTCCAGGGCGGTCTGTTCGAGCTCGGGAAGTTTGAATTCCCTTTTTCTCACGGGGAAGAGCTCCCGCATGGGATCTTTCTTTTTCTGTCCTCCAAGGATCAGGTGCGCATCCCACAACAGCTCCTTCTTGCTTTTCCCGGTAAAACGAAGGGCATCGATCCTGATCAGGATGACCACCTGCTCAAGCCCGACCGGCACACGCTGAAGAAAGTCCTCAAGGTTGCCGTAGTCTCCCAGTCTCTCTCGTTCACCAACGATCATCAGGGCGACCTGTTGCTCCAGGTTCAGGAGGTGGATAAAACCGATGTATATGTCTTTGCCGGAAATGGAGGTTTTATATTCGCTCCTGTTGATGCAGGGAAGATGGAGGGTGGCACCCCAACGCCTGGCCTCATTGAAATAAACCCATGTGCGGTAGAACCCCCCGAAATTATTGATCACAGCAGTCATAAACTCCAGGGGGTAATGGGTCTTCAGGTAAAGGGACTGGAAGCTCTCCACGGCAAATGAAGCAGAATGGGCCTTGGAAAAGGAGTACCCGGCAAATGAACTGATCTGCCGCCAAACCTCCCGGGTCAACTCATCACTGTATCCCCGGTCCCGGCAATTATCAAAGAAACGCTGGGCAATCCTGTCAAACTCTGCCCTGGAGCGATATTTGCCACTCATGGCCCGGCGCAGCACATCGGCATCGGCCAGGTCCAGACCGGCAAAATGGTGGCAGACTTTGATCACATCCTCCTGGTATACCATCACCCCGAAGGTCTCTTTCAGCTGCGCTTCCATGATTGGATGGAGGTATTGAAAATCACCCCGGTGATGAAACCGGTGGATATACTCCCTCATCATCCCCGATTGGGCCACACCTGGCCGGATGATAGAACTGGCGGCCACCAGGGTGCGGTAACTGTCACACCGCAGTTTTGAGAGCAATCCGCGCATGGCCGGACTTTCAATATAGAAACAGCCGTTGGTCTCCCCGGACTTCAATTGTTCAAGCACCGCCCTGTCCTTCTTAAAATCATCCACCCGGTGAACATCCACCCGGATGCCCCTGTTTCGCTGGACGATCTCGGCGCACTCCCTGATATGCCCGATGCCGCGCTGACTGAGGATATCCAGTTTCTCGAAACCGAGGGATTCGGCCACATACATATCCCACTGGGTGGTGGGGAGCCCTTTGGGAGGCATGTCCAGCGCCGTATATGCCGTAAGGGGCTCTTCTGAAATAAGCACACCTCCCGCATGGATGCTTCTCAGGTTGGGAAAGTCCATCAACAGGCTCCCTGCTTCATAAATGCGCCGGGTAATATGGTTCTCATTCAGTTTGCTCTCTGGCTCTTTCACCAGCCGGTCAATCTCCTCCTTGGGCAGACCGTAGACCTTTCCCAGTTCCCTGAAGATGGAACGGTCCCTGAAGGTGGAAATGGTCCCTATAAGCGCCGTATGTTTCCGGCCGTATCTTTTAAAGATGTAATCGAGGACCTCATCCCGCTCTTTCCAGGAGAAGTCGATGTCGAAGTCCGGGGGGCTGGTCCGCTTGGGGTTAATGAAGCGTTCAAAGTAGAGGTCCAGGTCAATGGGATCCACATCGGTGATCCGCAGGCAGTATGCCACGATGGAGTTGGCCCCGCTGCCACGCCCCACATGGTAGAATCCGCGTGACATGGAGTAACGGATCACATCCCAGGTGATCAGGAAGTATGAGGAAAAACCCAGCCGGTCTATGATTTCCAGTTCATGCCTGATCCTCTTTAACGCTTCTTTGTTCCCGGGCCCGTATCGGTATGCCATCCCTTCCATGGCCAGTTTCTCCAGGAGGATCTTGTCGTCATAAAGTGTTCCCGTAAAAGTCTTTTTGTTCTTGACCGTGGTAAAATCGAACCCCATCCAGCAATTTTTCATGATCCGTTCGCTGTTCCTCCAGATCACGGGATATTCGTCATAGGCACAGCTCAGCAGGTCCGGGGGCAGCAGCACCTCGCTCTCCTGAGCCATCTGATCCGGTTTGAGCTGGCTCAGCAGGATGTTGTGATCGATGGCCCTCAGGTGCCGGTGCAGTGCATGGTCCTTCCGGGTGAGAAATGTGACCGGGTGGCGCACCACCAGCCTGGCAGGGTCAGCACCCCACCGGGAAGTGAGGATCTTGTTCACCTCTCCCGGACGCACCCCGATCAATTCCTGGTCTCGCAAGGTGTACCCGTGCAACCCCTTCTCATGCATCTTCCAGGGATGCCCGTCAAAGTCATAGATGAACCATACATCCTCCAGTGGCGGTGCGCGCTCCGGCAGGGGGAGCCCGGTCTCATTGTGGTATGAGAGAAAGTCGTTCAACTCCCTGAAACCATTGGGATCCTTAGCAATACCCGTATAGAGATAGCGATCCCCGTTCCGGAATTCGATCCCGGCAATGGGGTGGATCCCGTGCCCGTTGCAGGTTTTCACAAAATCCACCATGCCCATGGAGTTATTGATATCGGTCAGGGCCAGTGCCTCGATGCCCAGCCTGGCTGCCTCCTCCACCAGGGTCTCCACAGCCATGGTCCCGTATCGCAAGCTGTAATATGAATGGTTATTCAGATACATACTTTCGACTTTTAGTGAGCCATTGGGCCGCTGCTAGCGGTACCAGTAGCGCCATCGCCGGTTCTTGAGGTTGTCGATCTGTTGCCGGTCTTCCGGGGAGGGTACTGCCTTCTGCAACTGTGATTGTGCCGACCGTTCTTCCAGATCGTGAAGCTGTATGCCACTGGCTCTTTTGACCGAATCAGAACCGTAGCGCCTGCGCAGTTTATCCACAGCCAGGTAAAGGTGAACCATTTCCGAGGTGTCTTCAAAGAGATTCAGCTGCTGAACCCCCCGGACCAACCCGGAAAACCTCACCCCCACAAGCCTTATGAGCATGCGTCGCTGATAAAGACGGTCAAACAGTTCCCTTGCAATGGGCATTAATACATGGTCAAAGGAAGTGTAGGCAACCCTTTTCTGCAGGGTGTGGGTGTCGAAATTTGAATAACGGATCTTCACGGTCACACAGGAGGTGAGTTTCTCCTCCTTGCGCAGCTGGAAAGCCAGTTTCTCCACCATGGAGGTGATCAGATCATGCAGTCCCGCCACATCCATGGTGTCCCGCTGAAAGGTTCTTTCGCTCCCAATGGATTTTCTTTCGGAATACTGGACCACGGGGGTGGGGTCAATGCCATTGGCTTTTTTCCAGATCACAATGCCATTTTTCCCGAGCAGGCTGTCCATCATCTCCATGGGGATCTGTCCCAGGGTACCGATGGTGGATATCCCCATGGAACGCAGCAGGTGAAAGGTCTGGTTCCCGATCATGGGTATCTTCCGGATGGAAAGAGGGGAGAGGAAGTTCTTCACCTGCCGGTCCGGGATCTCCATCTCCCCGTTGGGCTTAGCCTCCCCGGTGGCAATCTTTGAAACCGTCTTGTTGACCGAGAGGCCACAGGAGATGGGCAGTCCGGTCTCCTTCATAATGCGTTGCCTCAATTCATGGGTCCACTGCATGCATCCGAAAAAACGGTCCATCCCTGTGATGTCCAGGTAGTGCTCATCGATGGAGGCCTTCTCATACACAGGGGCCTTTTCGGCGATGATCTCTGTGACCACCCGCGAGTGCCGGGTGTAAGCATCCATATCCCCTCTGATCACGATGGCTTCACTGCAGAGTGCCCGGGCCATCTTCATGGGCATGGCAGAATGCACCCCGAAATGCCTTGCCTCGTAACTGCAGCTTGAAACCACACCCCGGTCCGACATGCCCCCTATGATCACTGGTTTTCCTATAAGCTTGCTGTTCATCAACCGCTCCACAGATACAAAGAATGTATCCATGTCCATATGCACAATATGTCTTTCCATACCCGTTACGGCCATATTAATTTATTCGTTATCTGAACGTTAGCAGTTAAAAAGTTGACTCTTCTTTCGTGCTGAAAACCAATTCTTCCGATTTTTTCTCATTTTTCTTTTCAATTTCAATATTTTACCTTATATTTGATTAGATATTAATCATTTTTGTGATTACAATATAATCATATATTACGTTTTGTACAACAAAAAACAGGGTTTTTAACATGCATTTTGATTCGAATATTAAACTTCTGCGCAAGCGAAGGGGGCGCACGCAGGATGAGGTGGCAGAAATGCTGCAGATGAAGCGTTCAACGCTGAGTGGCTATGAAAACAGGGTGGCACAACCGGGCCTGGATGCGCTCCTTCTCTTTTCGGACTTCTACCACATTGCAGTGGATACATTGTTAAAGGTGGACCTCTCCGGATTGAGCGAGACACAGCTTCGGCAACTGGAACAAGGGGAGGATGTTTTTTTACGTGGAGGAAACCTCCGCATCCTGGCATCCACAGTCAATGCCGAGAACCAGGAGAATATTGAGCTTGTACCCGTAAAGGCCCAGGCGGGATATACCAGTGGATTTTCCGACCCGGAATACATCAGTGAGCTTCAGGTATTCCAGCTTCCTTTCCTCTCTTCGGAGAAGAAGTACAGGACCTTTCAGCTCCAGGGTGAATCCATGCTCCCCATTCCGGACAGATCGTGGGTAACAGGAGAATATGCCACGGACTGGAAAGAACTGAAAACAGGTGAAGCGTGTGTTATCCTGACTATGGATGACGGCATAGTGTTTAAAATCATTGAGAACAGGATCAGAGAGGAGGGGAAACTCTTTCTCTACTCTTTGAATCCGTTGTTTGAACCCTTTGAGATTAATGTGAATGAGATCCGTGAGATCTGGAAATTCGTGCATTTTATCAGCCATGAGATCCCGGAACCCGTGATCCCGGAGAATCAGCTTGTGAGAACCGTGGCCAGCCTGAAGCATGACCTGGACCGGTTGAAATTGAATCTTTCTGAAGGGGAGAAGGGGACCTAGTTCAATCCGAAATCATTGCCCAGGTCAGCCTCCTGGCTGCGGATCATATTCAGGTATCGGAGCTGGCCTGCCAGGTAATTCTCCATGTATTCCCCCTCCTGCATCTGGACAAACTTGTACTTTTCTTCGGACGAGAGATTTAATGCTTTCATTACATCCTGCCTGGTAACGGCAGACAAATCCTGGCAACCCGGAAAATCCTTGTCAAATTGTTCGGCATAATTCTTTATCAGACTTTTAAGTTCGTGGCTTTCTACCTGTTGGGAACAGGTAATTCGCACGATGGAGCCCCCCGCATAGAGTTTCCCGGGAAGTTTTTTCCGGAAACTGACAATCTGCACGATCGAAAGAGCTTCCACAGAGATCACCATCCGGCCCCCTGGGTTCTCTGCCACGACCTCCTTCAACCTGACCTCGCATCCAAATTCCTGAACCTCCTGCTGGATCAGGAAGGGGATCACAAAGGTGATCCCTGTGGTTCGAGCCTCTTCAACCAATTGTATATAGCGGGGTTCAAAAATCCGCAGCGGAAGATCCTCCCCGGGAAAAAGGAAGACCCCCAATGGAAAAAAAGGAAGGATGACGGGTTGTGGTTTCATTCCATGGTGATATGGGGAATTAACAATTCATGATTCACATTGTTTAATCCAAACATGATTGCTTTAAAGTTTTAACTTTTAACTTTCAACTCCCATGTGTTTTACAATTGAGGTTCATCTGACCAGGAAGTCCATTGAGAAGCGGTTCTCAGTGAATACATCCGCACTGTTTGATTTCGACTTCAATTATTTTTACAGGGCCTTCAGCAATCCCCGGATCCCCGTGGTTCCACAGCACGAACCTGATAGCGCCCAATTGATGCAGTGGGGCCTAATTCCTGCCTGGAGTGGTGACCGGGAAAAAGCCGATCAGATCAGGAAGGGCACCTATAATGCCAGGTCCGAAACGTTATTTGAAAAACCCTCCTTCAGGGGGCCTGTGAGTAACAGCCGTTGCCTGGTCATCGCGCATGGTTTTTTTGAATGGCAATTGGTGAATGGAGCAAAGATCCCATGGTACATCCGGTTACAGAGCAATGAACCATTCGCATTTGCGGGTCTTTATGACAGCTGGAAAGATCCTGTCAGCGGAGGAATCCTTCAAAGTTTTTCAATCATCACCACGGCAGCGAATCCGCTGATGGAGAAGATCCATAACACAAAAAAGCGAATGCCGGTGATCCTGAATCCTGCAAATGAGTTGGATTGGATCAGGGGTGATCTTTCCCTCAGGCAGGTGAAACAGATCCTGCAACCCATTGACCAGGGGGCGCTGCATGCACATCCAGTATCCCCGGCCTTATCAGGAAAAGGAGTCAAACCCGATGATCCGGCCCTTATTGCACCTCACGATTACCCTATCCCGGGCTCCTTGTTCTGATACAGGGCATGTTGTTATGAACAGGGCATGTTGGCTTTTCTGCGCTTTAATCAATTAATGGAATGAAAGATAGGGCAGGCCTTTAACGTCTTATTAACTATTTGTTAATAATAGCTGTTCATTCTATGTTTAATTCTTCAGCTGTTTTTTCTTGGAAGGGGAGGTCAAAGCATCTATTTTTGATTTCATCAAGTGAGCGATAAAAGGCCACTCAGTTCTTTAAATGATTGATTTCATTAGCTGCCGGGGTAACCCGGAAGCGTGAATATGAGTCACGGGAACAACTAACCAGGTATTGATGTTGTTCTCCCGGTCTTCGGACCGGACTGTTGACTGGAATACCAGGTGCGCTGTCAAAGGCGCATGCTGAGGTTCGCACTGAAACCGAAGTGTACCTGAATACGCGGTGGAAGTTGTTTGCAGTTGAGCATCGACTGATGTCCTCGGACAAGGAAGATGCAAGTTGTTCGATTCGTCGGGCAGCAAAAGGGAATTCGAGACTTCGGTCGAGTTTTCCGGTCATAATAACAGTAGCTTGGCGCGAATTAGCGACTACGGTAGCTGACAAGCGGAATGGGAACCAGATGCAAATTTGGCTCCCATTCGTGTTTTATACCCCTTTGACCTCACTGCGGCTCCCGCCGGAAATTATCCATTCAGTAAATTCTTTTGACTAATCGCCTTCGAAAGATTACAAACGGGCCAAATTCCCCGGGTCAAACTCTGATTTTTTGTGCGAAGAGATGCCCTAATCATATATTATGACCGCATTCGCACCCCTGATTTAAGTCAGTTATTTCATTGTATTTCAAATGTTTAATATTGTTATTTGACAAACGTCCGATTCCTGTATATGAACCTTTCCCGGGAGATTTGTTTTAACTGTAAATTTATACTCCAGTAGCGCACCGCTCCACACATAAATTTAGCTCAGGTGAAGAAATTTATTGTATTCTTTGGTCTAATGATCCTCTTCTTTTTCGGAGAAATCGCCCTCTCTTTCTCAGACAAAGGTTACCCTTCCATATTGAACAACGAAGAGGTTCCCTTTTCTCTGCTCCTCGATAATCACTATTCTGATTTTGAGGAGACAGCGGTAATCGACGAGCAATTAAATGCATTCCTAAAAAAGTGGAAAATTTACGGGGCGAGCCTTGCCATCACCAAGGACGAACGCCTTGTGTATGCAAAGGGTTTTGGCACAGCGAACATGGAGACCGGTGAAGAGGTGAAGCCCGGACACCTGTTCCGAATTGCATCAGTCTCCAAATTGATTACAGCTGTAGCGGTCATGAAACTGTACGAAGAGGGGAAAATTCAACTGGATGAGCGAGTCTTCGGAGTAAATGGCATATTGAATGACCCCCAATTCGGTGATTTCCCCGACCCCAGGATAGAGGATATTACGGTCCGGCATCTGTTAAACCATACCGCCGGATGGTCAAGGTATTCAGGCGATCCCATGTTTAGCTCCCTCTACATTGCAAGGAAAATGAAGGTAGAATCTCACCTGACTTTTGATGATATCCTCGAGTACTCACTTACACGCAGGTTAAACTATAAACCGGGCTCACGGTACAGTTATTCAAACCTGGGATATGCCATTCTTGGCAAGATCATTGAACGGAAGAGCGGAATGCCCTACCAGGATTACGTGGTCATGAATCTCCTGAAGCCACTGGATATCCATGATATGCACATCGGAAAAAGTTTCTACCACGAGAAATATCCCAATGAGGTGAGGTATCACAGCAGTGCAGGAAAAATGATCTCCTATTCAATCGATGGCTCAGGAGAGAAAGTTCCTATTTATTACGGTGGAAACGATATCGAACTGCTGGGACCTGCCGGGGGGTGGGTGGCTTCTGCTCCTGAATTGATCAAGTTCCTTACGGCCATCGATGGTTTTCCCGGGCAGCCCGATATTCTCTTGCCGGAAACCATCCAATTGATGTCCGATCCTCAACTGGCAGGAAAGGGACTCTTTGGATGGAGGGGCACAGACAGGTATGGAACCTGGTGGCGTACCGGTTACCTCACCGGATCATCTGCACTGATGGTCAGACAGAAAGATGGGATCAGCTGGGTGGTAATGATCAATACAAGCACCTACAAACATTCTGATATCCACAGGTATGTTTCAAGCCTGATGTTCGGGGCAGTGAACAGGGTAAACCACTGGCCTGCCATTGACCTTTTCAGCATGGAGTCAGTCAGTCCCGACCCCATCACCGAAATTCCGGCGACCAATCCGAAACTTTAAGGGAATTCTATAGTGCGGGTAAGGATATTCCTTGTTATATTTGGGGCTCTACCGTCGTTGCTATGGAGCTATCAGATATTCAGCATATTGACCCTGGAAAAATTACTGATTTTGAGCCAGATATCTTTATTACCACACTTGGCTTTGAATCAAGGTGCACTTCAATTGCACGGCAGTTTGAATCGATCAATTGTCGGAAGATTGCATTTTCACGCACAGATCATCCCAAAGAATTTGCGTTTCACGAAAACAGGAGCTACTATGTGAAACAGGGATTTGAAGTCATCCCCGTGGAGACCAAAGTTCCCGATTTCGGAAAGGTTTTCAGCAATCCCCCGAAAGACACCGTGAACATCCTGTTTGACTGTACCAGCATGTCCCCCAGGTGGTACTATGAATTTTTCAGGTGGTTCAGTGAAAATCAGGATGACTATACCTCGGCAAATCTGCGGATTGTATATACCATGGCATGTTATGAATCCCTGGATTCTATTCGAAAGGTAAAAAGGATCAGGGAATTTCTTAAAACCGAATACAGGACAGGCCTTAAGAAGAAAAAGGCACTGATCCTTGGTATGGGGCACGAACAGAAGATCGGTGAGACCATTCATAAGTTGGTCAAACCAGACCTTCTTTACCTTTATTATGCAGATCCTCCTGTGGATAAACAGTTTGTGGAAAAGCTCTTTGTAAACAACCATTCACTGATCAATGAAACCCCCATTCGAAACCTGGTTGCTTATCCCATCCGCAACGGGCAATCTATCTTTCAGAGCCTTGTAGATACCATTCTTCCGTTACGAAATGATTATTCAATTATCCTCATTCCTCACGGGCCAAAAATCTTCTCGGTGGCAGCCATGCTTGTGCACCTGGAGTATCCCGATGTAAGGATCAGTTATCCTGTATTCAATAAGCCACCTGCTGTAGACAGGCATCCATGCGGTGAGCCGGTTGTTTTGGATGTTCACTTCGATGGGGAAGAGTAAAAACATTTTTAATGGATCATTGTTATACCATCGAAATTACTGTTACACCACCACAATTATAATTCAAAATGGCGAATTTTGATATCATCATGCCGAAGATGGGTGAAAGCATTGAAGAGGCAACCATAACAAACTGGTTTGTGAAAGAGGGCGACCAGGTAGAAGAGGACGATGTACTCCTGGAGATAGCCACCGACAAGGTTGATTCAGAAATTCCCTCCCCGGTTGCGGGAATCGTTAAAAAAATATTATTCAAGCAGGATGAGGTTGTTCCCGTTGGCAACGTGATCGCCGTAATCGATATGGGCGGAGAAGCCCCTGCTGAAGAGAAGGCACAGGAAAAAGTTCCCGATTCTCCCTCTCAGGTACCTTCGCCGGAATCCACTCCCGCCGTTCCGGAAGCTGTTGGTTCGGCCCCGGTAATCGCATCCTCTGAAGATCGCTTCTATTCGCCGCTTGTGAGGAAAATTGCAAGGGAGGAAAATATCTCTCAGAGTGAACTTGACCGCATTCCGGGAAGCGGATTGAACGGCAGGGTACAAAAAAATGATATTCTGCTGTTTCTCAGAAACAGAGGAGGCGCAAAGCAGGCCGAGTCACCAGCCATCAATAAGCCTGGCCCTGAAACCGGAGCAAAGGCAACGGCAGCGACTGCAGCTGCACCGGTAACCTCCCCAACCGCTTCTCCTCCCTCTGTCAGATCAGATGCGGGTGACGAGATCGTTGAAATGACCAGGTTGCGGAAATTGATCGCCGACCATATGATCAGGTCCAAGCAAACCTCAGCCCATGTCACCAATATGATCGAGATTGATGTGACCAGCGTGGTGGCCTGGAGAAACAGGGTGAAGGATGAGTTCCTCCGGAAGGAGGGCGTGAAGATTACCTACTTACCTGTATTTCTGCTGGCTACCGTGAAAGCCTTGAGGGATTTTCCCCAGATCAATGCGTCGGTGGACGGAGACAGGATCATCCTTAAGAAAAGGATCAACCTGGGAATCGCTGTGGCCCTGGCTGACAACAACCTCATCGTTCCCAACATCAAGGATGCCGATTCCCTCAATCTTACCGGAATTACCAAGAGAATGAACGAGCTGGCCACTGCAGCCAGGAACAACAAACTTGGCCCGGACGACATCAGCGGGGGTACCTTTACCGTTACCAATTTTGGAACATTCCAGAACGATATTGGAACGCCCATTATTAATCAGCCCGAAGTGGCCATTCTTGCGGTTGGTGCCATCAAGAAGAAACCCGCGGTGCTTGAAACAGAGCAGGGGGATGTAATTGCCATCAGGCAAAAAATGTGGTTATCCCTCACCTATGACCACCGGATTGTGGATGGGGCCCTTGGAGGTGCGTTCCTCAAACGCCTGGGAGATTATATTGAATCATTTGATCCACAAAGTGGAAACTTTAAATTATAGTGAACAATGTCGGAAGAAAAGAGATACAGCATTAAGAAAACAGATAAGGAGACCCTGGCCGGTTGGTTTAAATTGATGCTGGTAGGACGGGCGATTGACGACCGCGCCCCCAACTACCTGAAACAGGCCATTGGCTGGTCATATCATGCGCCCTTTGCAGGTCATGATGGCATACAGCTGGCCATTGGCCAGGTATTTGACCGGGAATATGATCACCTCTTCCCTTACTACAGGGATATGCTTACTTCTCATTCTGCTGGACTTACAGCCGAGGAACTCATTCTTAACGGAATATCCAAAGACGCGGATGTGGCTGGTGGGGGACGTCACATGTCCAATCACTTTGCAAAGCCGGAGTGGAACATTCACAACGTGTCCTCCTGTACCGGAAATCATACGTTGCATGCCGTGGGTGTGGCCAGGGCCCTGAAGAAGTATAAAGTGCCCGGTGTGGCCATCTCATCCCAGGGAGAATCCTCTGTCTCGGAAGGTTATGTCTACGAAGCCATCAATGGTGCCACCAATGAAAAACTCCCCGTTATTTTTGTCTTCCAGGACAACGGGTATGGGATTTCGGTTCCCAAGGCAGATCAGACCGCCAACCGGAAGGTAGCAAACAATTTTACGGGTTTTAAGAACCTGAAGATCTTTCATTGCAACGGGAAGGATGTTTTCGACAGCATGAATACAATGACCCTGGCCAAGGAGTATGTGGTTGAACACGAGCACCCGGTCATTGTCCAGGCCAACTGTGTCCGCATCCATTCCCATTCCAACTCGGACCGTCATGACCTCTACAGGGACGATTATGAGCTCAACTATGTGCATGAATATGATCCGCTGGCCAAGTTCAGAAGGCTTCTTCTCAGGTACGAACGTTTTACCGAAGAAGAATTGGAAATTCTTGAAAATGAAGCTAAAGAGATCGTAAAAGCTGCACACAAGGTGGGGATGAATTCACCCCAGCCCGATCCCGAATCGATCCACGATTTCGTGATCCCCGAACCCTATGTAAGCGAAAAGTATCCCGACGGGATTCACAACCATGAGGGTGAACCCAAAAAACTGATTGAAGGGTTGAATGAAACCCTTAAGGCGGAGTTTCGCCTTAATCCGGACACCTATATCTGGGGACAGGATGTAGCCAATAAGGAGAAGGGTGGCATCTTTAATGTGACCAAGGGGATGCAACAGGAATTTGGACGCGAACGTGTATTCAATGCACCCATTGCCGAGGATTTCATCATGGGCACAGCCAATGGAATGAGCAGGTTTAACGATAAACTTCGGATTGTGGTGGAAGGTGCCGAATTTGCGGACTATTTCTGGCCCGCCATGGAACAGTTCGTGGAGACTTCACACGAATACTGGCGCACGAAGGGACAATTCTCACCCAACATCACAGTGCGGCTGGCTTCGGGCGGCTACATCGGTGGAGGACTCTACCATTCCCAGACCATAGAGGGAAACCTTGCAGGATTGCCGGGCATCAGGATTGTGTACCCAAGCTATGCGGATGATGCAGCGGGACTGCTCAGGACAAGCCTGCGTTCCCGCGGAACCACCCTCTTCCTTGAGCCCAAAGCCCTCTACAATGCCCCCAAGGTTGCCACACCCATTCCAGATGACTTTGAGGTGCCATTCGGGAAGGCCAGGGTAAGAAGAGAGGGTTCGGATTTAAGCATCATCACCTATGGAAATACCACACCCATGTGCGTGGAGCTGTCGGATCGATTCTCTAAGGAAGGGAAAGCAAGCCTGGAAGTGCTTGATCTGAGATCTCTGAGCCCGCTGGACCATCAGGCCATCGTGGCCACCGTGAAAAAAACGGGGAAAGTACTTGTGGTTCACGAGGATAAAGTATTTGGTGGTTTTGGTGGAGAAGTGGCCGCAATGGTCAACGAAATAGCATTTGAACACCTGGATGCACCCGTGAAGCGGGTGGGATCCACCTTTACTCCGGTTGGATTTAACAGGATCCTGGAAGGCGCCATCCTGCCTGACGTCAAAAGGATTGAAGCGTCAGTAGTTGATCTGCTTAATTACTAGAACCTAAGAGGAATACGATGAACAAAACTGCAATCATTTATAGCTTTAATTCAAGGAAAACAGGCAAAATTGCTGAAAAGATCAAGGAGGCATTTGGCGATGACCCGTTTGTGCTTATCAATGCAGAGGAGCTTACCGAAGAGATCTTCACCTCCTTTGATCAGATCATCATGGGGGTCCCCACATGGTTTGATGGCGAGCTCCCCAACTACTGGGATGAGTTTGTTCCGGCACTTGAAGACCTTGATCTCAAGGGAAAGAGGATTGCGCTGTATGGACTGGGCGACCAGAAAGGCTACCCGGAAAACTTCCTGGATGGATTGGGGATCATGGCCGGGATACTGGAAGAACGTGGCGCATCACTCATTGGATTTACGAGTGCCGAAGGTTACGAGTTTGAAAGTTCCAGGGCCCTTCGCGGGGACCATTTTGCAGGGCTGGCCATTGATTACGAAAACCAGGGATCCATGAACAAGGAACGGGTTGCAAACTGGGTATCACAACTTAAAAAAGAGTTTTCCTGAAACCTTTTGCCCGGTATACCGCCGGGGCACCTGGAGAAGATTTAATCCCAATTCCGTGTATTTGATCCCTTTTGGGAGAATTAATCCAATGCTATTTAACGCTCTATTCATTAAATTTAGTTCTTTTGTGATTGATTCCGTTAAATGAAAAACTTCAAACATGGCCAGAGATCGAGTATACATATTTGATACAACCCTGCGGGATGGAGAGCAGGTCCCCGGTTGTCAACTGAATACCATTGAAAAGATTGAAGTTGCAAAAGCGCTTGAGGAATTGGGTGTGGATATCATTGAAGCCGGGTTCCCCATATCAAGTCCAGGGGACTTTAATTCGGTTGTCGAGATCAGCAAGGCAGTTTCAGAACCGGTTATTTGTGCACTCACAAGGGCGGTAAAGAAGGATATCGAAGTGGCTGCTGAATCTTTAAAGTTTGCCAAACGCCCCAGGATCCATACAGGGATCGGCACCTCATACTACCACATTTACCACAAACTGAACAGCAATCCCGATGAGATCATCCAACGGGGGGTTGAAGCTGTAAAGTATGCCAAATCCTTTGTGGAGGATGTGGAATTCTATGCAGAGGATGCGGGCCGATCAGAAAATAAATACCTGGTCAGGGTGGTCGAGGCAATGATCGATGCAGGTGCCACGGTGATCAACATTCCGGACACCACCGGATACACCCTGCCGGATGAATACGGAAAAAAGATTAAATACCTTGTAGACCATGTCCCCAATATTCACAAGGCGATCCTCTCCACCCATTGCCACAATGACCTGGGGATGGCCACGGCCAATACCATGAGCGGAGTGATCAACGGGGCCAGGCAGGTGGAAGTGACCGTAAACGGCATAGGGGAACGGGCAGGAAATACTTCCCTGGAGGAGGTGGCCATGATCATGAAAAGCCGGAAGCACCTGAACCTTGTATCCAATATCAATCCCAAGAAGATTTATCGCACCAGCAGACTTGTCTCCACCCTGATGCGGATGCCCATACAGCCCAATAAAGCCATTGTGGGAAGGAACGCCTTCGCGCACTCTTCCGGAATTCACCAGGATGGTGTATTAAAACGGAGGGAGAATTATGAGATCATCAACCCCAAAACGGTGGGCGTGAGTGAATCCTCCATTCTTTTGACGGCAAGAAGCGGGAGGGCGGCCCTAAAACACCGGCTTGAGAAACTTGGTTATACCTTCACCAAGGCCGCACTGGATACGATTTATCATGAATTCGTAAAACTTGCAGACTCAAAAAAGGAGATCATTGACGAGGACCTGAAAGTGCTTGCAGGGGCAAGCGCCCGTGACATCAGGCGTAACCTTCATCTTCATAAACTCCAGGTGGTTTGCGGTAAGGGAACCACCCCCGTGGCATCTGTAACCATGGAATGGGATGGAGTTTGTCACACCGCAACTGCCGAGGGAAATGGCCCTGTGGATGCATCCATCAATGCAGTCAAAGAGATTCTGAAGAAAAAAGTTAAGATCGAGGAATTCCTGATTCAGGCCATCACACGAGGAAGTGACGACCTTGGAAAGGTTCATATGCAGGTCGAACACAAGGGAACTGTCTTCTATGGATTCTCCGCCTCCACAGATATCATTACCGCATCTGTGGAAGCCTTTATCGATTCTATGAGCCAGATCGTATAGCATTGCAATCCCTGTTATAAAGTTTCCATTAACTTTGTCCTAAGGATCAGGGCTGAACCTCTTCCCATACATTATTGCAGCGAATTCAGGAAACCCAAGGGGAATGCCAAATTCCAGGTTCATAAAGTTTTTCATCATCATTGCTATTTTGTTATCAGCCAGTGAGGGCATTGGGAAGGTAATTGTGAGCGGTTATGTGCGAGATGCAGCAAGCGGAGAAGAGCTGATCGCTGCCAACGTAGCCATCCTTGAAACCGGTGCCGGGACCAATACCAATTCCTATGGGTATTATTCACTCTCCCTGGAACCGGGGTTCTATACCCTGGTCTTCTCCTATGTGGGCTACATTACAGAAACCAGGCCTGTAACCCTGGGATCAGACCTGACCTTAAATGTGGAACTTGGCGAATTGAGACAGGAACTGGAAGAGGTGACCGTTGTTGCAGAAGCGGGTAATGCCAACATCACACGGTTGGAAACCGGCTCCACCCAGCTGGCCATCCAATCCATTCGCCGGATCCCGGCTTTGCTGGGCGAGGTGGACCTGATCAAGGCAATCCAGTTGCTCCCCGGTGTGCAGGTGACGAGCGAAGGATCCTCCGGATTCAGCGTCAGGGGAGGGAGTCCGGATCAAAACCTGATCCTGCTGGATGAGGCCACGGTGTACAATGCCTCCCATTTATTGGGTTTCTTCTCGGTATTTAACAATGATGCCATCAAGGATGTAAAGCTCTACAAGGGGGATATCCCGGCCAGTTCCGGGGGGAGACTGGCCTCCTTGCTGGATATCCGGATGAAGGATGGAAACAACCGCAAATTCACTGCCACGGGAGGCATTGGAACAATCTCCAGCCGGCTCACTTTGGAGGGGCCTGTATTTACGGAAAAGGTCTCCTTTCTTCTGTCTGCCAGGCGGACCTATGCCGACATCTTCCTGCCTTTGGCAAAGGATACAGCCGTCAGGGATAACTCCCTGTTTTTTTATGACCTGAACGGGAAACTGAATTATACCATCAACGAAAAGAACAGGCTCTTCTTATCCGCATACTACGGGAAGGATGTTTTCGCCAATGATTTTGCCGGGATGTATTTTGGAAACCGCACCTTCACTTTTCGCTGGAACCATCTTTTCAGTAAAAAGCTTTTCAGCAATTTCACATTGATCAATTCACTCTATTTCTATGACCTGGGAACTCCTGAAGGGGAGGTTCCCTTCTTCAACTGGCTGTCATTCCTGGAAGATTATGGTGTCAAAGGGGATTTTATCTGGTACCCGGCTCCGGAACATACCTTCCGGTTTGGAGCCTCCAGCTATCTACACGTGATCAAACCCGGTTCCATCAGGGTCGAGGATGCCGACGGGAACGAAACAGAATCCCAGCTCTCCAGCAATTATGCAATGGAGAACGGACTCTATTTCTCCGGTGAGTCCAGGTTCGGGGAGAACTTCTCCATGAGATACGGGCTCAGGTACAGTACGTTTCATAATGTGGGTGATGCCACCGTCTTTACCTATAACGCTGAATATGAAGTTATTGATTCCACTTTCTATGGCAGGGGGGAATTCTATAACTTTTACCAGGGTCTTGAACCGCGCTTTGCAGCGAACTACATGATCAATGAAAGAAGCTCCATTAAGGCAAGTTATTCCCGGACCCGCCAATACCTTCAGATGGCAAGCAATTCCACTGCCGGGACCCCGTTGGATATCTGGTTCCCGGCCTCTCCAAACATCAGGCCCCAGGTATCTGATCAATTGTCTCTTGGAATATTCAGAAACTTTCTCGCTAACAGGCTTGAATCATCCATTGAAATCTATTATAAAAAGATGAACAATGCCATAGATTTCAGGGATCATGCGCAGCTGCTGCTGAATCCAAGGCTGGAAGGTGAATTAAGGATCGGCGATGCCCGTGCCTATGGCGCTGAACTGTATTTGAAGTATGAATCTGAAAAAATATCCGGCTGGATCAGTTATACCTATTCCCATGCAATCCGCGATATACCAGAGATTAATGATGGGAACCCGTATCCTACACCCTATGAGAAACCGCACGACCTTGCCATTGTCTTCAGTTACAACCTTACCCCAAGGATCGTAATAGGTGCTAACTGGATCTATAGCACAGGGATTCCTTTCACACTTCCTTCCGGCAGGTATGAGGTGCTGGGAAACATTTTGCCGCTGTACACGGGGAGAAATGAATACAGGCTCCCTGACTATCACCGGATGGACCTCTCAGTGACCCTAACAGGGAAAGTGAAGCCAGGAAGAAGGTGGCAGGGCGAATGGAACTTCTCTGTGTACAATGCCTATGCCAGGAAAAATGTATGGACCCTGAATTTCCAGCAGGACAGTGAAAATCCTGACCTTACCTATGCAGAAATGACTTATCTGTTCTCTATCATACCGGCAATCACCTATAATTTTACATTCTGATGAAGGTCCGGCATATACACAGGTTCTTCCCGCTCCTCATGGCGGTATTCTGTTCATGCACGGAGGTCATTGACATTGAACTGGACTCCACCTTCACCCAGATCGTGGTTTACGGAACAGTCACCAGTGATTCGGTCAGGCAGCAGGTTCAGCTTTCTACCTCAAGTGACTATTTTTCAAATGTATCCTCTCCCAGGTTGTCAGATGCCAGGGTGGAATTAGTATTCGAGGATCACCTTATCTGGCTGGAGGAGCATGATACCGTGCCTGGTTTGTATATGACTCCGGAGGCTTTCAGGGGAGTGCCGGGAACTACTTACCAGCTTCATGTGGGCAATGTGGATGTGAACGGCGACGGGATCATGGAAACTTACCATGCGGAAAGTACAATGCCCCGCGGGCCAAAACTGGATTCCATCAGCCTGATATATTTTGTGTCACCATTTGTTACCGGCTACCAGGTGTTGATGTATGCCAATGATCCGCCCACAAGGGACTGGTACAATTTCAAACTGTGGAAGAATCAGAACCTGTTGACCGCAAAACTATCCGACTATTTTGTACAGACCGATGATTTCTTCAATGGAACCTATGTCTACGGCCTGCCAGTTGGATTTCTTGCCGATGATAATCCTGAGGAGGCAGTTCATCCTGGGGATACCATCACCTTTGAATTGAACAGCATTGCACAGAGCTATTATCATTTTATTGTAGATGCCCAGCTGGAAATTGCAGGAAATAATCCGTTGTTTTCAGGCCCCCCGGCCAATATCAGATCCAATATTGGCGGTGGAGGGCAGGGAGTATTCGCTGCTTACTATATTGACACGGTATCGGCCATCATTCCCATGGAATAAGAAAAAAGGCTGCCCCTTCCGGGACAGCCTCCTGGTCTTCTCATCTGTAGTGTTGGTTAATAAAGGCCTATCTGCTGCTTGTTTTTCACCGCTATCTCGGGGATTCCATCGAAGGTGGTGATCAATCCCGTAACGGTCAGGTGTTCTCCCAGGAAGTAACGGTCAGGTCTCCAGTTGAACCTGCGGGCGATATTTCCGGGTAATACCACTGTGAACTGCTGGTTTGGGAAGTCCCCGCCGAAGAAGAGCAGGTAATCGTCGGTTTCCTGGTTGTACCAGGTGGCGTAAACCCTCCCGTAGACCATGGCGACCTCGCCCATGTTGAATTTGGCTTCGAAAACCGAAATGGTCTGGATCCTGTAACCGTAGTTGTATGCCCACCGGTACTCGGGGTACCACCTGCAATAATCCCTGTACATGTTCCTCGACCAGTAGATGTTGGTATAGGTCGGATAGTAGAGTACATGATAGTTGTGCAGATAGGTATCATGGTGATAATGGATGTTCACCCTCGTGGTTGGGTATGCATAGTGGTAATGGTTCCCCCCGTAATACCGTTCAGTGGAATATTTGTTTACCCTGCTGCTGGCACTCCGGGTAGGGGTGACATAGACAGTGGTATTTGCCTTCCTGTAGGTACTGCGTGGATTATCAGAAGTAGCGATGCTGACAGGCCTCTGAACCTGTTGCGTGGTCCTCTGGCGCTCTACCTGGGGCTGCTGGGCCTGGCTGACAGGGTGCGTAGTCCTCTGGCGCTCTACCTGGGGCTGCTGGGTCTGGCGGACAGGCTGCGGACTCTTCTGGCGCTCTGCCTGGGGCTGCTGGGCCTGGCGGACAGGTTGCGGGCTCTTCTGGCGCTCTGCCTGGGGCTGCTGGGCCTGGCGGACAGGTTGCGGGCTCTTCTGGCGCTCTACCTGGGGCTGCAGGGCCTGGCGTGCTGGCTCAGCCACCCGGGCACTGGATGGAGTGGACTTTTTTGTGTAGGTCCTGGTGGCAGCAGGATTCTCCTTTTTCTCAGGAGTGCTGTTGCGACGTGCCGGTTGCGCCTGAAGGGCGATAATTCCAAATATCAGGGCAATCAGCGTAGCGAAGATATATTTTCTGGTTTTCATGATTTCCCGGT
>JAHEEC010000170.1 GCA_024640885.1 Bacteroidota bacterium
ATTGAAAAATTTGAATCTACAAAACGACAAGGATATCCTGACCGAACTGAATCTGAATAAGGCTCATGAAATAATGTCCCTGTTTGGTATTGAATTGGAAAAGGAGTAATATTGGAAAAGGAGTAATTTTATATTTGTAATCATTCAAACCGCTGAAATAACGACAGCATGGAAAATATCAGCATCGAACCCACCAAGAAATCCCTTGAAGTAGAATGTGCACCCGGATATTTTAAACTATCCGGAAATTCCATTCTTTCGGATCCCAGGAAGTTCTTCAAACCCATAGTGGAATGGGTTGAACACTATGTGAAAGAACCTGAGGACATTACAACGGTGGACCTTAAACTGGAATATGTGGACACCGCATCTGTGCAGAGCGTGTTCGATATCATGAGGATGTTTAAACCCCTCCAGGAGAAGAACAAGGAGGTGGCCGTGAATTTTTATTTTGAGTTTGATGATCCGGAACTGCTGGAACTTGGTGAGATCATGGAAGGCCGCCTGGGGATCAAATTCAACTTTATTGAATATCAATAATTCACTTTCTTCCCCCCTTTTGTTGCATTAACAGCTGAGAATTGTATTTTTAAAGGTAGAATATCCAATAGCTATCTTTAAATCAATTTTGAATGACTACCAACCTGAACCGGCGTGCATTTCTGGGCACATCGGGGGCATTTGTTGCAGGAAGCCTGATGGCCTCGCCCCTGGCCAACTATGCAATTTCCAATGGGAATAAGATCAAAGCGGTACTTGTGGGAACAGGGATCCGGGGAACCAGTTTCTGGGGCAGGACCCTGGTCCAGGATTTCCCCGATATTCTTGAATTTGTAGGTCTTTGCGACATCAACCCGGGAAGGTTGGAGTATGCCGCCCGTTACATGGGCGTGGATTGTCCAGGTTTTACTGACTTTGAGGAGATGATCCGGAAAACTTCCCCCGACCTGGTGATCGTCACTACCATGGATTCAACCCACCATGAATTTATTATCAAGGGGTTGGAAATGGGATGTGATGTGCTTACCGAAAAACCCCTCACCACCAATGAGGATAAGTGCCAGGCCATTCTTGACGCCGAACGGCGTTCAAAAAACAAAATCATCGTGGGGTTCAACTACCGCTGGGGTCCCTATATGACCAAAATCAAGGAATTGCTGCAGGCCGGCTCCATTGGACGCGTGACCTCTGTGGACTTTCACTGGTACCTGAACACCTACCATGGCGCATCATACTTCAGAAGGTGGCACGGACTCCGGCAATCCAGCGGATCCCTTTGGGTTCATAAGGCAACCCACCATTTTGACCTGCTCAACTGGTGGATCGACAGTGACCCTTCGGAGGTTTTTGCCTATGGAGACCTGGAGCATTATGGTTCCTGCAGCCCCTTCAGGGGGGAAAATTGCCGCACCTGCCCCCATAAGGATTCCTGCAAATTTTACTGGGATATCACAAAGGATAAGCGATGCATGGACCTCTACGTGAACAATGAACAGCATGACGGTTATATCCGTGACAGCTGCCTCTTCCGGCCGGAGATCAATATCTATGATAAAATGTCGGCACAGATTAAATACAGGGATAATACCGTAGTGAACTATTCGCTGACCACCTATTCACCATACGAGGGCTGGAAGATCGCATTCAATGGTTTGGACGGGCGCATTGACGCCTGGCTGGACATCCCCTTTATGAACAGTGAGCAAATCAGCCAGTCCAGAATGCATGAAGTGGAAATGTCACAGGATGATGATCAATTGCAGATGGAACCGGTGATCCTTCACAGGTTGTGGGAGGATTACGAAGTTAAAAATGTAAGCTTTCAGAAAGGGGGCCACGGAGGTGGCGACACTTTGCTGCACGACCAGATCTTCCGGAATCCTGACAGGAAAGATCCCTTTGAACGGCCGGCAGGGGTAAGGGATGGAGCCATGTCCTGCCTCATTGGAATTGCTGCCCGCAAAAGCATCGAATCGGGTCATCCCATCCGGATATCTGAACTTACAGATCTTGAGCCCAGGGCCCGGAGGTTATGAAATCCCGATTTGATCCAATCTGCGCTGAACTTGCAGGCCTGATCGATTCCTGGGAGGCAAGACTGGCAGCCCTTCCGGAGCGAGACATTGCTGAAAAGAGAAACAAGCAACACCGGACCGTCAGGCAGATTGTAGGTCATATGGTCGATTCTGCCACCAATAACACACACCGAATCATCCACATGCACTACCAGTCCAGCCCGGTCATCTACCCCGATTACGCCAACCTGGGGAACAATGACCGGTGGATCGCCATACAGAATTACCAGGGGGAGGAATGGGATCATCTCGTCCAGTTATGGGTCGCCACCAACAGGCACATCCTTCACCTGTTCCGGCAGGTGGATGACTCAAAACTTTCCAGCAAATGGATTTCCGCCCTTGGCGATGAGGTCTCCCTTGAAGCGATGATCCTGGATTATCCCAGGCACTTTAAACTGCATTTGAACGAAATTGAAACACTAATCTAACCAGATAAACCACGCATTATGAACAGACGAAATTTCCTCCAAACGGGGGCAGCCACTGCGGCAGGCGCCGCACTGTTGGGATGCAGTCCAAAGGATCCTTCACCCGCTCCGACAGGCACAGAAAAAAAGATCCGGCACAATCCCATCGGGGTTTCCACTTACTCCTTCTGGCAATTCAACGGCCCTCCTGAGAACACACCCATTGAAATGTGCATCGACCAGGCTGCTGCCATGGGGTACGACGGTATTGAACTGTTGCTGATGCAAATGACCTCCGAGGAAAACAGCTATCTTCAGAATTTGAAGAAAAGGGCCTTTCACAGCGGGCTTGACCTGATGGGATTTTCCACCCACCAGGGATACCTGAACCCGGATAAGGCTTTCAGGGATGAAAACATAGAATTGACCATCCACCAGATCGAGCTGGCCTACAAGCTTGGGATCCCCACCATGAGGCTCAATACGGGAAGATGGGGAACCAGTGAGTCATTCGATCACCTCATGGAGAACAAAGGAATTGAACCCGCCCTCGAAGGCTATACAGAAGAGGATGGTTTCAAATGGGTCATCGATTCCATTGAAAAGTGTCTGCCCAAAGCCGAGGAGTGCGGGGTTGTGCTGGGGCTTGAGAACCACTGGGGACTGGGTCGTACTGCCGAGGGCGTCAGGCGGATCGTGGATGAGATCAATTCTCCCTGGCTTCGGATCACCCTTGATACCGGGAATTTCCTTGAAGACCCTTATGACCAGCTGGAGAAACTGGCGCCGGATACATTCCTTGTGCAGGCCAAAACCTACTACGGTGGAGGAAAGTGGTATACACTGGACCTGGATTACCCCCGAATCGGGGAGATCATGCGGCGCAATCACTATAAGGGCTATATTTCAGTGGAGTTTGAAGGCAATGCCGATCCCCAGGTGGCCGTCCCAGAGAGCCTGGAGGTGATGCGCAATGCTTTTTACTATGAAATATAGTCTACAGGAACGCCCGTGGATATCCCAGCATCCATGAGCTTCTATCAGAGCATCTCGGAATACTACTCCCGGATATTTCCCCTCAATCCGGGGCAGTCACATTTTGTAAAAGATGTGCTGCCCGGTTCAGGGAACCTGTCGATTCTGGATGTGGGGTGTGGAACCGGTGAACTCGCCATGGAACTTGCATCGGAATTTAAAAAGGTTGTGGGGATCGACCTTGACGGAGCCATGCTGGAACGCGCCAGGGCCGCACCGAAAGCGCATGAGAATGTGGAATTCGTCCGGATGGACATGCTCGATATCGGCACCGGATTTGGACCGGGCGCCTTTGACGCCATAGTCTGTTTTGGCAATACCCTTGTCCACCTGCAATCCCCCGGGCAGATTTTAAGCTTCCTTGTTCAATGCGGCCAGGTAACTGCCTCCGGTGGGAGGTTGCTGATCCAGGTCATCAATTATGACCGGATCCTGGATCAGGAAATAGACGCGCTCCCCACCATTGAGACCCCCGAAATTAAGTTTGTCAGGAACTATCACCGGCATGCCGATCGTCCGCTCATTGAATTTGAAACCATTCTTACGGTCAAGAATACAAAGCGCTCCCTCAGAAACATGATCCCCCTGTATCCCCTGCGTAAATCTGAGATCGAGCATCTGCTGCAGCAAGCCGGGTTCCGGGATGTGAAATTCTATGGAGGTTTCAACAGGATCGCACTGGATTCTGGCAGCCAGGCACTTGTTATTGATGCCAGGAAACCTTCTTAGACTCACTATAAATAATTCATAGCTGCCTTTTAACACCTTCAAATCTTGAAACAACCGGTACATTGAAGTAATTTTATATGTACCACAAATACTCCCGCAATGATCAATTTTGAAGCGCTGTTCAGGATATCCTACGGACTTTATATAGTGAGTTCGGGGACAAAAGAATATGGGAATGGCTTTATTTCCAATACAGTTTTTCAGGTGACTTCCGAACCTCCCCGGTTTGCAGCCTGCTGCAACAAGGAAAATCACACCGCCGGGGTGATCCGGTCTTCCGGGTCTTTTTCAGTATCCGTATTGCAACGTGAAACAACACCTGGAATCTTTGCAACCTTTGGATATAAAAGCGGTAAGGATATCAATAAAATGGAGGGAATGGAGATCCGCTACGGGGAAACAGGGGTCCCCATTGTGCTCAATGATGCCATCGCCTGTCTTGAATGCAGGGTAGTGGAGATTTTTGATGTGGGCACCCACCTGATGTTCATCGGCGAGCTGATGAACGCAGAGATACTGGATGAAAAGGCAGAGCCGCTCACCTACCTCTATTACAGGCACGTTAAAAAGGGTGTGGCTCCCAAAAATGCACCTACCTATATCGATAAGGCCAAACTGGAGACCAGGGTTGAAGCCAGGATGTATGACAAATATGAATGTGCTGCCTGCGGATATATTTATGATGAGGAACAGGAGGGTGTCAAGTTTGAGGACCTTCCCGATGATTGGGTTTGTCCCATCTGCGGAACTGAAAAGGTGGACTTTATTAAACTATAAATATTGAACAATCATGGAAAAATCATTGAAAGGAACAAGAACCGAACAGAACCTGCTGAAAGCCTTTGCCGGGGAATCACAGGCAAAGAACCGCTATGAATTTTTTGCCAAGCAGGCAAAAAAAGAGGGCTTTGAACAAATTTCCGC
>JAHEEC010000016.1 GCA_024640885.1 Bacteroidota bacterium
TTCACAATCTCCCCGAAAATCTCATTCCTGTTCAACTCGTTCAAATTCTCATGGTAGTTGTCCGGATAGAAAAGCGTGGTGACCACTTCCGGTGTGATTTGACCCAGAAGTTTCAGGGTGGCATCCGAATCGGCCAGCCTGTCATTGCCTGCCACGATGGCAAGGGCCGGGTGTTTCCATTCTGAAATATGATCCGGCACCCATCGCTGTGCTTTCAACAATTCATACGCAAATCTTGCCGATGGTTTGTGGGCCTTGATGTGGTCCCGGATATCCAGCCTGTGCCGTTCATAGACCTCCCTGTCCCGGGTCAGGTGTGACACGGGATCTTCAATGGGGACCGTCATTTTAGGAGCGATGAATGAAAGGATCCCAGCCACTTTTTTTACGATCCCTGAAACCTTGATGGCATTCACATAATAGGGAGATGAGAGGATATAGCCCCTGATGAGGGGATCAACCTCCTGAACCCTGATCCCAAAATGGGTGGCGATCAATCCACCCAGTGAATGGCCTAGGATAAAAATGGGGTATCCGGTGAAGTTTTTCTTGACCCATTGAATCATCAGGGCCATATCCTCAAGGAACACTTCAAACCTGGGAATGTATACCTTTTCCTGGTGGTCATGGCCATGCTGGTCCAGGGCCAGGGTAACGATCTGGTGATCCCTGAAATAAAGACCGGGGAATATATAATTCCCCCCATGGTCCATACCCCCGTGAATGGTCAGGAAAACAGCCCTGGGGTTTTCAGGTTCCCAGATATGGATCTCCCTCAGGATGCCGTCACTGCATCTCAGTTCTTCAATTCGGTCCTCAGAAAATCTCATGACTCTCAATATTAGTGGTTGCCCTGAACATCTGCAATACCAGTGGACGATACCATGATCTCTCCCTCCATGTAGGTCACCGCCTTTCCGGATATCTTCACCCTCTCCCCCAGGATCTCACAAACAAGCTCCCCTCCCCTTTCAGAGAGCTGCCTGGCGAACAGTTTTTTCTTTCCCAGCACCCTTGCCCAGTATGGGGTCAGCGTGGTATGTGCGGATCCTGTCACTGGATCTTCCTTGATCCCGGCCCGCGGTGCAAAGAACCTTGAAACAAAATCCACATCCAGCCCCATCGCCGTAACAATCACTCCCCTGCAATCCATCCGGAGGAGTTTATCAAAATCTGGTGCAATCTCTTCGATCTCGGCCTGACTGGCAAAAATGAACATGAAATCGGATTTTCCCCTGAAGGCCTTGAGCGGGGATTTGCGCAACGCCTCCCGTGTATCCCCGGGAATCTTAATTTCCTCCAGTTGATCCACCGGGAAATCAAGGGTCAGGCTGTCACCGGATCTTTCCACGGTCAGCCTGCCGCTGTGCCCTGAATAGAATTCAACCAGGTCCGGCAGATAGCCATGATGTTCAAAAAGGACATGGGCTGCAGCCAGGGTTGCATGGCCGCACAGCTCAACTTCCATTCTGGGGGTAAACCACCTGATCTCAAACCGTTGACCCGCCCTGACTGCAAATACGGTTTCTGAAAGGTTATTTTCTGCAGCTATGGATTGCATGAGGTCGTCTGCGGGCCATTTATCGGGTAAACAGACCGCAGCAGGGTTCCCTTTAAAAACCTCTGAGGCAAAAGCATCCACCTGGTAGATCTTCAGTTTCATATCCCTGTACTCAGCAACCTTCCCTGTACCGGTTTTCCCGTACATCGATATTCAGCAACTGAATATTCCCGGGGCTCCCTCCAAAATACCTGCTCCTGGATACCAGGTATTCAAGCGATTCTCTGTTCCTCACCCGGTATTGATTGAAATCGGGAAACAACACCATGGCAAACCAGGCATCGATCCCCCCCTTCAATACATAAGTCTTTCCGGAAAGGCTGTCGGCTATGATCCCTGGCCGGTCATCTCCTTCCGATCCGTAAATGACCAGGGTGCCTGAAAAAGCCTGAACCGGGATCTCATCACCCTCATTAAAGTGACGGGCCCGGGGTATGTGATACTTTGAATAGGCCTGCTCATCCCTGACATCCAGGATGGTGATCCCTTCCTCCCTCTGATAAAGCAGGTCAGCCACCCGGCTGGCCGAAACAAAATGGATCTTCTGGCCCTCCACCCGGTCGGTTTTGGCATTCCAGGTGGGATAGAAGTGGTTCCTGTCAGAATAGTTGGTGAATGCTGCAAGGAGGCCGCCTGTGATGGCCAGCAGGGCAAGTATGTGGTTAACTTTCATAGCCTCATCGCATGTGAATTAATGACTGAATCGCTCCTCAACCTTTCCGACGATCCAGAATGCGGCAAGGGCCACCACGGAAATCAGAAAGGTGAGAAATCCATAACTTACATTGAATACCTCATACAGCGAAATGTCGCCCAGGGAAGAGAAATTGAGTGCACGCTCTAAAAAAGGTTCAGTTTCTCCGAACAGGAAGAGTCCTGCAAACATCCCCGCAAAAACCGCAAGGCCATCCAGCTTTCCTGTAAAGACCGCCACACAGGAGGTTCCAGGGCACAGTCCGGAGATCACAAAGCCAAACCCGAAAATGATGCCTCCAATGATCTGGGGCCAGAGATAGGTCCCGTTGATATAAATCTGCGTAGCATCAAGGATCCCAAAATAACTGAGCCAGTAGATCCCCACCATGGCGGTGACGATGGCAGAAAAAAGCACCTTGAACATGCTCATGTCGGTAAAATAGAACTGCTGGACAAGTTTCCTGGCATTTCCAAAACCGGCCTTTTCAAGCATGATGCCAAAGGTGATCCCGGTAAGCAGCGCGAAAAGCAGGAGCATAGCTTCCGGCACCTGGTAATTATACTGAATGGGAGCTGTTAGTTCCATGCCTTTTTCATTAAGAAAGCGATTGAATATCCCCCCACGAACACTGAAATCATAAATAGCCATGCACCCGGACTCTGAACCGATCCACCGCTTAGGGCAAGTCCGCTGGTACACCCCCGCGTAAACTTGGCAGCAAATGCCATAAGCATTCCTCCTGAGAAGGCAAGGAGCAATCTGGTGAGGTTGGAAATCCGGGGCCCTTTGATCACTTCGAATTTGAACCGGCCGGAGAAAAGTCCGGAAATAAGCCCTCCAAGGCAAACTCCCGCGATTTCAATGACTACCCAGTCCTTCAAGGGGTGATCCACTCCTGAGATATAGGCAGAATAGACAGGATTTGAGAGTGCATGATCAGGAGCAAGGGCATGAACCACCGATGCCAGGACCCCGTTGAAGGCCCCGATTGCCCCGAGACCCCTTCCCGTTACAACAAATGAGGCAATGATGATCAGGCCTATGGCCACCCCGGCAATATAGGGGTTCCAGTAAGGGTATGGTGCGCGCTTTTTCATAGGCTCAGGTTTAAGGCGTTTCAGACGGATCGGTGACAGGATGAATTACCGGCAGGTCCAGCTCCTCCCACTCCTGAAATGAGCCATCATATAAGAGTGCAGGAAACCCAAGGTGTCTGGCTGCCAGGTAATTTACTGCTGCCCTCACCCCCGACCCACAATAATAGATGGCAGTCTTCGAGGATTCCATACCCACATTCTCCAGCTCCTCCCTGAGTTCGTCATCACTTCTGAACAGATAAGGGATCGAATCGGAGAGCATGGATTCGTAGGAGAGGAAATATGCCCCCTCGATGTGTCCCCCGGTACTGTGTTGTCCGGTGCTGTCAAGCTCACCGTAGTATTCTTCGGTGGACCTGGAATCAATCACCATGATGCCGGGGTCCCACTTTCGCTGATCCAGTTCCCGCGCCCTGATGATCACCTCCCGGATGGCCCCGGGGTTCCAGTCCCCTTCAGTGGTATCAGAAGGTTCCCATGTGATTGGTCCCCCGCCGTTCTGCCATCCCTGCAATCCCCCGTTCAGCACATAGGTGCGCGCGCCCAAACCCACATAATCGAGTGTAAGGAAAACCCTGGCTGTCCGCATGATCAGATCCTCGTCCTCGTAATAGAGCACAATCCTGGAACCCGTATTGACTCCCGCCGACCGGAGCAGCCCGGTGATCTCCTCAATACCCGGGATCTCATTTCGAAGGCTGTCCGTGCTGGTGGTGAAATCGTAAGGGTCCAGATACCGAGCGCCCGGAATATGGATGGAATCAAAAACCTCCCTCGTGCCCACATGAAGCAATACCAGGGAGGTGTCCAGCATCTGACCCTGGAGCCAGTCAGTTGAAACAAGCACTCCCCCGGAACTCTCTGAACTGCCCCGGTTACAACCTGCAATGATGAAGGCAGGGATGACCAATAACTTCAAAATGGGATTCATCCTTGACTATTTGGTGCTAAAATAGGAAATTACCGGGGTGAATTGCCTCTGTTGGGGTCAATAAATCAAATGGAGATCCAATCAATCGCAGCTTTTCTGGTGGAAAATGGCCGGATTTGAAGTCGCTTGACCTGCTGTCCAATCATCATAGTATTGCTCACCTGAGGCGTATCGATCACTATGGCAATCTTCATATCCATCATATGTATCTTATTTTCATTGAGATAATTAACCAGGGTATGCAAATTATCTTGCTGGTGATGCATTGTGGCATCCAGGAAGTCAGTCAGGATCCCTTTATAACTACCAAGATTATCAAACCTGTTGAAAATCTCTTTCCAGGATTCCAGTATATCTTCCAGGTACACGTCGCCTTTAAAACAACGTACAATGACGTTGTCCGATACTTCAATTGAAGCTTTCATCCATTCTGAACAAAAAAAGAGTTGTGTTGAATTCCAACATTAAAAGTATTAAAACGCTACATATGGTAAGCCATTTCCTTGAGAATGTTGTCAACAGCACTTACACCTGGAATAAAGGCTCCTGACCACACATCAAACTGAACCGGAGTCACAAGTGTAAAAGGAGAAAAAACAGGTATCTTTGAGGCACCAGGGAATTAGATCCCATTATATTGTTAGTTTTATGACACAGTACTAAATGATGAAGATACTTTTACCCCTCCTTCTGATCATTGCCTTCGCCACCGGAGCCGTCAGCTGCGCCTCCCACAGCGGGGAACCTGCAACCCAGGAAACGACGGATCAGAAAATGGTAAAGAAAAGAAGGGATGACGGGACCCTTTCCAGTGTGAATCCAGTGGATCAGGATGGGTTTGTGCATGGAGTGAAAGTGAATTATTATGAGGACGGGGTCACCGTGCATTCCAGGATAACCTATGATCATGGAAGAAAGCACGGTCCTGCCATCTGGTATTTTAAAAGCGGAAAGATCTATGAGCATACCACCTTTATCTATGGCAGGAAAAACGGGCTCACCAAACGCTATTATGAGTCAGGCGTGCTCATGGAGGAGGTCACCTATGATGCGGGCCAGGAGGTTGGGGAAGCAAAGAGGTACGATAAGGAAGGAGTTCCGATCACAAAGTGATCCTAACGTTTCAACAGGGTATAATTCCTGAACTCCCCCAGGCGCATTCCTCCCAGGAGGTTTTTTTCAATCCAGGATATAATCCTGTACTTTGGCCGGTCATGCTTAGGACTCATCAGGTTCAGGCTCCGGGCAGGACCCGTAAAACGAAGCTGCTCCTTCCAGTCAAAACGGTTGATCCAATCTTTCATCACCGCCGGGTGGGACCCTTCATAAAAGGTGATCTTTGAAAGATTTCCATAATCGAATGCCTTCGCGTACTGACGGGATGCTACCTGCTCTTCCACCTTTTCCTTTCCGCGGTGATTCAGATTGAATGCTTTGATCTTGCTCTGCATGACCGCAGGCGGCCGAACCCACCCGTAGTGGAAGATCTCTGCATCCACACTGGCCACCTTCAGTTTAAAGGTTCCCTCCTGCTGCCTGTAATGAAGACCGTCAAATCCCGGGATCCTGCGAAAGGACTGGGCCGATTCCCACGAATGGACCTCAGGAAGGTTCCTGATGATTCGGATCTCCTTCCGGTACCAGGTATGGCTATCCTGCAGGTGTTCATAATCGCCCCAGAAATGGCGGTAATTAAAAAGCAGACCCTCCACCTCACTGTCATAGATAAGCTGGCGGCACCGTTCCCTGATTGTATCCAGGTCCTTTTCGTGGACCACTTCATCCGATTGAAGGTAAAACAACCAATCGCCCGTGCAGTGCGCTTTGGCAATATCGGTCTGGTGGGCATGCTCCATTCCACGCGGGTACTTTTCGATATCCCAGACCGTATCGATGATGCGGATCTTCTTGCTGCCAATGGACTCAACCTCTGCACGGGAGCGGTCATCTTCATCGGAATCCCCGAGGACTACAATAAATTCATCCACCAGGGGCAGGATCGATTCGATGGACTGCCGCAGTGGATAATATAGCTTGAGGGCGTTTTTGCCCATGGTGAAACCGCTGATCTTCATGGTGGCGTTAGAACATTTGCATGGAGTGCAGTTTACTGTAAACGCCCCTCTTTTTCCCGATCAGCTCATCATGGGTTCCCCGCTCCACGATCCGGCCCTCGTCGATCACCAGAATAAGATCTGCATGTTTAATTGTGGAAAGCCTGTGGGCGATCACAATGGAGGTCCGGTTCTGCATCAGTTTGATGATTGCATCCTGCACCAGTCTTTCTGATTCAGTATCAAGGGATGAGGTTGCTTCGTCAAGGATCAGGATGGGTGGGTTGGCCATGACGGCCCGGGCAATGCTGATGCGTTGTTTCTGTCCCCCGCTGAGTTTGCCTCCCGATTCCCCGACGCCTTGCTCATACCCCTGCTCGGTCTCGATGATAAAATCGTGCGCATTGGCGACGGATGCTGCATTGATGATCTGTTCGTCGGTGGCATTCCCGTTGGTGCCAAAAGCAATATTGTTCCGGAAAGTGTCATTGAACAGGATCGACTGCTGACTCACGATCCCCATGAGTTTCCTGAGGGATTTGATCTTGAAGTCCTGCAGGGGGGTCCCGTCAATGAAGATCTCGCCTTTGGTGACATCCATAAACCTGGGCAGAAGGTCCACCAGGGTCGATTTACCCGACCCGGATTTACCCACCAGTGCAATGGTCTGTCCTTTCTGGATGGTAAAGGAGATATCTTTCAATACATATTCTTTATCGTACTTGAAGGATACGTTCCTGTATTCGATGGAATGGGAAAAACCACTGACCTCCACGGCATCTGGCTTTTCAAAGATTTTATCCTCGGCCAGCAGCAGTTGGTCCACCCGGTCGACCGAAGCCATCCCCTTCTGGATGTTGAACCATGCCGTGGTAAAGTTCTTGGCCGGCGGGATCACCTGGCTGAAGATGATCAGGAAAAAGATAAGGTTCTCCCCGGAGAGGGTCCCAACCCCGGAGAGAACGAGTCCCCCCCCGTAAGCCATAATGATCATGAGGACGATGGTCCCCAGGAACTCACTCAGCGGACTGGCCAGGTACCTTTTGCGTACCACTTTCCTGAACAGCAAAGCAAAACGATGGTTGGTATTATAAAATTTGTTCTGCATCTGCTCTTCTCCGTTAAAGGCCTTGATGATCCGCAGTCCGGAGAGGGTCTCCTCCAACAGCGCAAGCAATTCCCCGAACCGCTGCTGCCCCTTGAATGTTGTTTTTCTGAGCCCGCGGGCGATGCGGCCGATCAGGATCCCGGCCACCGGCAGGACCACCACCACGAAAAGTGTCAGTTTAAAACTGATGGAGAAGAGGAAGATCATGTAGATAATGATGGTGATGGGATCCTTGAAGATCATTTGCATCGAGCTCATGATGGAGGCTTCAATTTCCTGCACATCACTTGAGATCCTTGCCATCACATCCCCTTTCCGGGCTTCGGTGTAGTATGAAAGTGGAAGCCTGAGCACTTTCCGGTAGATATCGTTGCGAATATCCCGCACAATGAATGCCCGGATTGGTGCCAGTACATAATTGGCCACGAAAATAAAGCTGTTTTTAAGAAAGCTGAATCCCACCACCATGATACTCACCAGTACCAGCGTGCCGGCTGCCCCCCGCTGGTCCATCATCCTGGACATGTAATAATTGAGGGTATGCATGAAATAATCGGTGGTCAGCGCAAACTCCATGGGTTCAATTGTGGTGGCCTGATTCCCAAACAGCACCTTCAGGAAGGGGATCACCATGGCAAAAGAAAAAAGGGCAAAGAACGCCCCCAGGATATTGTAGACAATATTCTGCATGATATCCCACTTGTACGGAATGATATATTCTAAAAGCTTGAAAAATCTTTTCATGTCGTCAGTCCCTTCTTTTTCAACGGGCGATTTTACAATCCGGTATAATTCCAGGGATTAATTTTGAGCATTTCTGCCTTCACGGTTTCCGGGACTGCGAGTCCCTTTATGAAATTCCGGATGGTCTCCTCGGTCACGGCTTCATTGGTTCGGGTAAGCTCCAGCAGGGCTTCGTATGGTTCGGGGTAATTCTCCCTCCGGAGTATGGATTGGATCGCTTCGGCCACCACAGCCCAGTTCCGCTCCAATTCTGCACGAATGAGAGCCTCATTTACGATCAGTTTATTGAGTCCCTTTATAAGAGACTGCATGGCAATCATCGTGTGACCCAAGGGGACCCCCACATTGCGAAGAACCGTGGAGTCAGTAAGGTCGCGCTGCAACCTTGAAACCGGAAGTTTAAGGGCCAGGTGTGCAAATATTGCGTTGGCGATCCCCAGGTTTCCTTCCGCATTTTCGAAGTCGATGGGATTTACTTTATGGGGCATGGCAGAGGAACCAATCTCCCCCTTTTTAATCCTTTGTTTAAAGTAATCCATGGAGATATAGGTCCACATGTCCCTTGACAGGTCAAGCAGGATGGTGTTGATCCGTTCCAGGGCATGAAACATAGCCGCCAGGTTATCGTAATGTTCAATCTGGGTGGTGGGCCAGGAACGTTTCAATCCCAGCACCTCACCCACAAATTGCTCCCCGAACAGGAACCAGTCTATTTCGGGGTATGCCACCGCATGGGCATTCATGTTCCCTGTGGCACCACCGAATTTGGCAGGGACGGGGATTTCCTCCAGTTGCTCCAGCTGCACATCCAGCCTCTCTATGAAGACCCTGATTTCCTTACCCAGGCGTGTGGGCGATGCAGGTTGACCATGGGTACGGGCAAGCATGGGGATCCCATCCCATGAGGTGGCCAGTTTTTCAAGCTCCTGGGTAAGCTGATCAAGCATGGGGTAATAGACCGATTGCAGCGCATCCTTTATGGAAAGCGGAGTGGCCGTATTGTTGATATCCTGCGAGGTGAGACCGAAATGGATGAACTCCTTGTAGGGCTCCAGTCCAAGGGGCTTAAATTTTTCCTTGATAAAATACTCCACCGCCTTCACGTCGTGGTTGGTCACCTGCTCGATATCCTTGATCCGCTGTGCATCTTCCAGCGAGAATTGGCTGAAAAGCTTCCTGAGGGCTTCAAATTTTTCGATTCCCACTCCCTTGAGCTGCGGAATGCCAGCCTTACAAAGTGCAATAAAATATTCCACCTCCACAAATACCCGGTACTTGATCAGCGCATACTCGGAGAAAAAAACGGCAAGGGCATTGGTTTTCGACCTGTAACGTCCGTCCACCGGTGATATGGCTGTCAGTTTATTTAGTTCCATGGGATCCATTTTATACACCCCATCGCCGTTGGCAGGGATGTTTTTGATCACGCCACAAATTTAGCAGAAAATATTCTTACTTTTGATGTTATAATCAGTCATTATGAAACGCGTCATTCAGATGGTCTCCTTTGCGCTGCTGGCTCTGACTCTTAGCAGCCAGGTGATGGCACCCGATTCTCCCGGTGACGATAAAATCCTGGTGTACACCTTCGCCATCAAGGATATGATCGCCGCCCCCACCTGGAGGATCACCAAGGAAGCCTTCGAAGAAGCATATGCCCTGGGTGCCGATGTGGTGATCCTGCACCTCAATACTTACGGAGGGGAGGTGAGTGCGGCAGATTCCATTCGAACCAAAATCCTCAATGCTACCGTTCCGGTTCATGTGTTCATCGATGACAACGCGGCCTCTGCCGGGGCCCTCATTGCCATAGCCTGCGACAGCATTTACATGAAACCGGGGGGGAAGATCGGGGCTGCCACGGTGGTAAACCAGACCGGCGAACAGGTCCCCGACAAATACCAATCTTACATGCGCGCTACCATGAGGGCAACGGCCGAAGCACATGGGAAGGACACAGTGGTCCATGGATCAGATACCACCCTGGTATGGCATCGCAACCCTGCCATTGCAGAGGCCATGGTCGATCCCAGGCTTTTCGTGGCGGGTGTCAGCGATACCGGCCAGGTGCTTACATTTACTGCATCCGAGGCCATGCTGAATGGATACTGCGAAGGGACCGTTGAGTCCATTGAAGGAGTCATCGAAAAACTTGGGATCCGGGATTACGAACTGAAATCATACAGCCCATCCGGACTGGATAAGATCATAGGATTCCTGATCAATCCTGTGGTGAGTGGTATTCTGATCATGATTATCATCGGCGGGATCTACTTTGAATTGCAATCCCCCGGCATTGGATTTCCGCTGGCTGCCTCGGTAGTGGCAGCCTTACTCTATTTTGCCCCCCTTTACCTGGAGGGAATGGCCCAGAACTGGGAGCTGATCCTTTTCATAGTGGGTGTGATCCTGATGATGGTGGAGATCTTTGCCATACCGGGATTCGGTGTGGCCGGTGTGGCCGGGATCATTGCCATGGTCACAGGATTGACGTTGAGCCTGGTGGACAATGTGGTCTTTGAAGACCCGCAATTTACAGGGGAGGGACTCGGCATCCTGATGAAGGCCCTGAGCCTTGTGCTGGTATCCATCCTGCTGGGATTGATCCTCTCCCTCTGGGGAGCCAGGAAATTACTTACAACCACAGCGTTCAGCAACCTTTCGCTCAAGAGTGAACAACGCATGGAGGATGGCTTCATCGGGGTCGAAACCGGACAGCGTTCGCTGGTGGGAAAAACCGGTCTGGCGCACACAGTGTTGCGCCCTTCCGGAAAGGTAATGATCGACGACAGGCTCTTCGATGCCAAATCAGAATATGGTTTGATCGAAAAAGGAGCCACGGTGAAGGTGATCCGTTATGAGACGGGACAGATCTATGTGGTCAAAGCCTGATTGAGCATGGTCATCCGTGACTATAAACCAGCGGATTTTCAGCAGGTGGAAAAGCTCTGGAAAGAGACCGGGATCTATACCATGGAGAGGGGTGATACCCACGAAGTCATCCTGCGTTGCAACTCCCAGGGAGGAAAATTCCTGGTCCTTGAAGACCCTGAAAGCAGGATTATGGTCGGTAGCTCGTGGATGACCTACGATGGAAGGCGCCTGCACCTTCACCATTTCGCCATCAAGCCTTCCCACCAGGGAAGGGGCCTGGGAAGGATCCTGGCACTGGAATCCCTGAAATTTGCAGATGAGAAGGGATGCCCCCTGAAACTGGAGGTGCACAGGGAAAACCTGGCAGCGGTCAACCTCTATAATAGCCTCGGATTTATTAAGTTTAAGGACTATGAAATATTTATGGTAGTTGATCCGGGCCGTCACCTGGATCCCGGTTTCTCCAATGGTTTGGAGACCGGAAAATGAACCCCTGGTCCTGCCTTTTTGTTTACCTAAAATGAAACTCATGACCCGTACCCTTCTGCTCCTCCTCCTGGTTTTGCCACTGTTGCACCTGCGGGCCCAACCAGGTGTTTGGGAGAGGTGGGACACGGAGGTGATCAGGGAACTTCACGCGGCAGGTGAAGCCGCATACCTTGGGGAGGAAGAGAAGAAGGTGGTGCTTTTTATGAACATGGCCCGTCATGACGGGCCCCTTTTTGCAGAAACCTTTCTCCAGGCATATATCGGGGATAACCAGATGGAGATGACCGGATATGTCAGGTCCCTTTTCAGGGATCTGAAAAAGACCTCCGGACTCGTACCCCTCCGTATCGAAGAGGACCTAACCTCCGTAGCCCGTGGTCATGCTGTAAAAATGGGGGAGTCGGGGCGTACCGGGCACCAGGACTTCAATAAACGGTTTGATCCACTCATGGGGCATCCTTACAACCATGTGGGTGAAAATTGTTCCTACGGGTATGCCCAGGCCATTGATATCGTGCTCTCGCTGCTGATTGATGAAGGGATCAGTGACAAAGGCCACCGGAACAACATTCTCAACGGCGATTTCAACTCGGTTGGAGTGGCCATAAGGGCCCACAAGAATTACCGGGTCAATTGTGTGATCGATTTCGGTCACTCCGACCGTTCCAACCTGAACCAACTCCCTTTCTAGGAAACCTCTGGATTGGAATTACTCATCCTCTCCTGTGCCTTCGGGCTGCAGCCTGTTCTTTTTATAGTAGGCAAATAACGACAGGGCGATCAGTGCCACCACCATCAGGTATGACCACCACGGGATCGCAAATGAACTGCCGCTCGCATAGGAATGCATCCCCCCCAGAAAATAGTTCACTCCGAAATAGGTCATCATCACAGAGGAGTAGCTAATGAAGGAGGCCAGGTTGAATGCAAACCGACCCCTCAGGCCTGGAATCTGGTGCATATGCGTCACAAAAGCATATACAAGTACCGTGATCAGGGCCCATGTCTCTTTGGGGTCCCATCCCCAGTAACGCCCCCACGATTCATTGGCCCAGACTCCCCCCAGGAAGACACCTGCAGTCATGAAATAGAGTCCCACGATCATGGTCAGGTGGTTCACACGGGATAACTGCGCAATCACCTCTGTCATCTTCCTGGTGTTTGAAGGAGAGAGCAGGGCATAAAAGATCACATTCATAAAGCCCATGATCGATGCCAGTCCGAGGAACCCGTAACCGGCCATGATCACGGCCACGTGTATGGTAAGCCAGGGAGATTTGAGCACCGGAACCAGGTTGGTGATCTCAGGGTTCATGTTGCTCATACCGGCAACCATCAATGACAGCGCAGAAAGAATGGCGGTCAGCGAAATCACATATCCCGAGCGTTTCATGAAGATGATCCCCGCAAGGAGCGTCACCCAGGAAACGAAAATCATTGATTCATACCCGTTGCTCATGGGGGCATGACCGCTGATGTACCACCGGCCGCCCAGGCCAAAGGTGTGAACCAGGAACCCGGCCACCAGACCTGCAACACCAATGAGGAATAGCCATTTGTAGAGCTTGTGAGGCTTGAATATGATCAGGAACTGAAGCAACAACAGGACCATTCCTAAAAGTCCGTAAGCTTTTGCAAGGCGCGGAAAAATATTGGCCCTGTTGTAAAAGATCTCCAGTTTCATCTTTGATTCAGGAGGAAGCAGTTCCTCTTTTTGTAACTGGTTATTGCGAACCAATCTCAGGAAAAGGACTGAAGATGCATAGTCACCCTGCTGAAGGGCATTCAGGTATTTTAAAAAGACCTTGGGTATGGTGTCGGAGGAAGTCATCTGACTTGTCATCGCTTCGCTCACCGAGGCCCATTTATGGTTTTCTGCACCCGGGTCGGGGAAGATCCTGATCAATCCTCCTGATTGCACCAGGTAAAGGGCGTTCAGCCGGTCATCCAGTTTGATCACCTCCTTGTCCAGGTCGGTCTGCGAGGCCACAGCCTTGGAATAGGCTGTATTGACGAGCTCAGAGAGCAGGTAGCCGCCGTTGGCATCCATCAGGTCCATGAAACTAACCATCTCCCCTTTGTATCCGATGATCCGCTGCAGCTCCTGGTTTTTTACCCTGAACAGGGGCCTCCTTTGCCAGCTGTCGGGATACATGATCATCCCCAGCAGCACCTGGTCGGACGTATAATCCTCATACTTGGCCTTTTTGGTGATCTTCCTCACCACTTCGCTTGAAAGTGTATTCATGGGTTCGAACCGGCCCCCCTTATCCTGGACCCAGAGGTGTCCAAAATCATCAGCCACATCTTTCGGCGGTACATCCTGGGAAAATGCCGGAATCCCGGCCCCAAGGATCAATATTCCCATAACCGCCACCTTAACCGCATTGGATGATTTTTTGGCGATCATTGCAAAACGGGTGCTCCTGACAAAGAGTGCAAGGATCATCCCGCCGATGAGGACCAGGTATCCCATATAGGTTACGAAGGTACCGGCAAAGTCCTTGTTCACCGAAAGCACAGTTCCCTGTTCATCGGTGTCATAAGAGGCCTGGTAAAACCTGTATCCCCTGTGCTTCAATACATTATTCATAAAGATCCTTCGATCCTCATTGATCCCCAGCTCCTGGTCGATCAACACCACGTCACTGGCGAATGAGGAGGGACTGTTGGAGCCGGGATAGCGCTCAAGCTCAAAATCTTTCAGGAACAGCGAGAAGGGGACCGCAATCTCCCTGGAGCCATAGGTAATTGAATAGGAGAGATCCCCCATGGTACCGTTCACAGGAGTGCCCTTCACCCGGGCCAGACCGGGTACAAACAGGTCGGTCACCATTCCCCGGTAATCGATCTCAAGGTGCACTGCGGCCATATAGGCCCCGTTCTGGTTGGAGGGTGCCCTCACCAGTCTCTTTCTTGCTGAAGGGATGAAGCTCTGCAGTGCCACCCTCACCGGACCTATGGAATAGAGGGTCCCTTCGGTGATGGGGATGATCTCCCCGGGTTGGAACTCTTCAAGGTTCTCCCCGCCCATGTTCATCACGGAGATGGCAAAGGGCGCAGTCAGCATGAGCGTTTCTCCCTCGGAGGTGAATCTCAGCAACGCAGTGGAATCCTCAGTATTGAAGGAGATCCCCATTCCCATTGCTTCTGTTGTAGTTCCGGAGGGGATGCCAACGGAGGTTTGCTGGCTGCTCACCATCATGATCTGCATGTAGGGCACTCCCCCGGGAGATGCCACATATTGTTCGATGGCATTGGGCATGTATCCGGTGGCCTTAATTTTTACCTTCTCTCCTCCCACCCTCGATTTCATATGAAAATCCTTGGGTGTAAGTGCAGTGAGTCTCACCTGTTTGCTGTGCTCCACCCGGTCTCCTCCTGCATCCAGGACCACGTCAATATAGGCATTGTTGCTCAGCATGGTGCTGGAGGTGGCATTCTCCCTGATGTGCATGTTCCCCTCGTAGCTGATAAACCGGGTAATGGCCGCTCCCGCAAGGATCAGGATGAAAGCCAGGTGGAAAGTAAAGACGACGATCTTTTTACGCTTGTAGAATTTATGCTTGATCATCACACCAACCACATTGATCCCGATCAACAGGAGCAGCAACTCAAACCAGTGCGTTCCGTAAGCAACAGCCCATGCCGTCTGGGTTCCATACGCGCTTTCAATAAAGGTAGCCAGTGCGAGAACCACGATCAGCAATATCATCAGGACTCCCATAAAGGGCATAGAGACAAGGAAGGATAATCTTTTCAACATATTGAGTCAGTTTTATTCTATTTAGAATAGATCATTTGATAAGCAGCGCAAGATATAAAAAATCATCCCAACTGGAGCAAGCTTCCCAGCTGGTATACAGCATAGCTGGCCACCCAGGCAATGGCCGTGGTATAAAACAGCACGAATCCTGCCCATTTCCAGCTGCCCGATTCCCTGCCCACTGCAGCGATTACCGCCACACAGGGAAGGTAAAAGAGAACAAAAATGAGAAATGAAAATCCTGAAAGCTTTGTAAAGACAGCCTCTCCCGCCCTGGGCCCCGATGTATAAACCTCTTCCTGGATTCTGTTTTGCAGGGATGAATTCTCACCTTCCAGCGCTTGGTCGCCGGCCTGGTATAGCACCCCCATGGTACTCACAACGATCTCCTTGGCCGCAAAACCTGTCAGCAGGCTGATCCCCATCTTCCAGTCAAATCCAAGGGGTTTGATCACCGGTTCAATGGATTTCCCAAGCAGACCTATGAAGGAATGCTCCTGGCGCTCCGCTTCCATCTCTCTTTCAAGGATCGCAAGTCCCCCCAGGGTGGCGTTCACCTCCAGGACCCTCCCCTGGGATTCCAGCTCCTCTGCCTTTCTCTTTTCCAGGGTCATCAATGTTTGATAATCACGGGAAAATTCCACTTTCCTGGGGAAATAACCCAGCACCCAGATGACTACGGAAGCGATCAGGATCACACCACCCATCTTCTTCAGGTAGTGAGCCCCTTTGTGCCACATATGCCTCATAATCAATTTAATGCCAGGATTTCTGTAGACCGGTAGTTCCATGACAAAAGGGGCCTCCCTGTTCTTGAACAGTACTTTCTTGAAGAGGATCGACATCAGCATGGAAAAGAGCACCCCTACGATGTAAAGGAGGAAGATCATGTTCCCTGCATTTTCCTTAAAGATGGCCCCGGCAATCAACACGTAAACCGGCAACCTGGCACTGCAGGACATGAAGGGGATGATCAACATGGTCAGGATCCTGTCATTCTTGTTTTCCAGGGTACGGGTGGCCATGATGGCCGGCACATTGCACCCAAATCCCATGATCAGGGGAATAAAGGATTTTCCATGCAGCCCGAACAGGTGCATCACCTTGTCCATGATAAAGGCGGTACGGGCCATGTAGCCCGTATCTTCCATCAGCGAGATGAAAAAGAAGAGGATCAGGATATTGGGCAGGAATACGATTACTCCACCCACCCCGCCAATCACCCCATCCACCAGCATATCCCGGAAGATACCCTCTGCCATGTGAGCCTTGAGTAAATCACCCAGAAGCGCCACCCCATTTTCGATCCACCCCATGGGATAGGCGCCAAGGGTAAAGGTTGTATGGAACATGAGCCAGAGAAATCCCAGAAATAGGGGCAACCCCAGGTACTTGTGGGTCAGGATCCGGTCGATCCGGTGGGACCTGGAAAAACCTGGATCCTTCCCGCTTTTCTTCATGGTCTCTTTCAGGGCCCCTGCGATAAATCCATACCGGGCATCGGTCACCAAAGCATCCGGCTCCTCCTTGAAAAGGGAGCTGATCCGCTGAATCTCCTCCCTGGCTGCTCCCTGGATTTCAATGAAATTATCTGCACCTGAGATCAGGTGTGCACAGCTGTCATCCTGTTCAAGCAATCTCAGGGAAAGGAAACGGGAGGAGTACTGATTGTACAGCAGAGGAGTTTGCCCGATCAGCTCCTGGATCCGGACAATGGATTGTTCAATCTCCTCTCCGTAGTTGATATGGACATGCCGAATATGGGGATCACGGCCTTCAAAAACACGGATCACGTGGTTTAGCAAACGATATATCCCTTTGCCGCGGTGACTGATGGTCGGGACCACGCGCACTCCCAGGAGTTTGCCCAGAAGGTCCATATCCAGTTTGTCATTGCGTTCCAGCAGGTCATCATACATGTTGAGCGCCAGTACAACGGTAATATCCATATCAAGCAACTGGCTGGTCAGGTAGAGGTTTCTCTCAAGGTTGTTGGCATCCACCACATTCACCACCACATCGGGTTTCCTGTGCATGATGTGTTCCCTTACAAACCTCTCTTCCATAGAATAATCCGAAAGGGAATATGTTCCCGGAAGATCGGTGATCCGGAACGTATAACCGCGATGGCTGAACTGCGCCACCTTGGAGTCCACCGTCACCCCGGAATAATTGCCCACATGTTCCCTGGAGTGCGATACCCGGTTGAAAAGAGTGGTTTTACCACAGTTGGGATTGCCCACAAGTGCCACTTCGATGATCTTTCCAGGCGCATGAACCGCCGGTGGCGATTGGATCTCATCCATGCTTGTCCCGGCCTCACCGCGCATGTTCTGCTGGAAATCCTCATCCGGGGCCACCTCCACCAGGGAGGCCTCGCTCCTTCTCAGGGAAACGTTGCTATCCATGATCCTGTATTCAACAGGATCTTTGAGGGGTGCAGATTTAAGGACGGTTACCCGTTTACCATGCACAAATCCCATTTCGGTCAGCCGCCTTCTGAATGCACCTTTCCCCCGAATCCGTGTAATGGTAGCAGAATCGCCGTTATGTAAATCGTTTAGCGTCATGATGGGTCATCCTATTCCACTGCCGGGATCAGATTCTTCCCCTGAAAATGTATCCAAGCTTTTCAACGGTGGTCCGGATGGTCTCCTCATCCACCGAATCGGCCTCAATGGTAAGCCTGTTCTGACCCGGATCGGCGACTACTTCCTTCAGGGCCGGATTCATTCTTAATCCGTTCTCTACCGTTGCCTTGCAGTGACTGCAGGTCATGCCCTCCACCCTGAATGTGTGAATATTTGTTTTCATTGATTCTGTTTTTTTCAAATTCTTGACCCGGGTCCTTCGACGCACGGATGCTTTCATTACATACCCATTGACAATCAAAAGCACCAGCAAAGCTGATGACACCCAGTGCAGCCACCCCATGGGGTGCTGATGTGCGATGCCATGCAGATCCATGGGGATCGATTGCAATATCCATTCCCTGGGAATAAATTCGTTCATAAGAATTCCGAAGAACAGCGCACCTCCGATAATGCTGGCCAGGTAAATCCTGAGTGTACGCTTGCCCATGGTGTTGCCAATGACCGCCATGGTTGCAATATTTGTGGCAGGCCCGGCCATGAGCAGTACAAGTGCGGCCCCCGGCGATAATCCCTTCATCAGCAACACAGCCGCAATGGGGATTGATCCTGTGGCACAGATATAGAGAGGTACAGATGCCGCCAGCATCAACAGCATGGCCAGGTATTCACTGGAGATGCCATTGATAAAAAAATCTTCAGGGATAACCACCGAAAGAAATGCGGCCACCAGCATCCCGATGATCAGCCACTTTGAGATATCCTGGAGCAGCTCCACGAAACCATACCTGAACAACTCTTTTACTGAGCGTTCGTGTTCCTCCTCCATGGGAGCCGTTTCGTCATTGGCCAGCACCCCCTTTCTGTCTGCCATGTTGCCCATGGCTCCCCCAAATACCCCGGTAACGAGTGCCACAAAAGGACGAATGATCGCCAATGGAAGTCCAAGCAGGGAATAGGTGGCGAAAATCGAATCCACCCCTGTCTGAGGCGTCGATATAAGGAATGAAATGGTGGAACCACGACTGGCCCCGCTCCTGAAAAAACCGATCCCGGTGGGCAGCACCCCGCAGGAACAGAGAGGCATTGGAACTCCAAGTAAAGCAGCATTCAGTACCGATCGGAAATTCCGCTTACCCATATAACGGGTAATCATCCGCCGGGGGAAGACCACCCTCAATATTCCTGCAAACAGGAATCCAAGCAACAGGTAAGGCGACATCTCATTGACCAGCCGAATCAGCTCATCTGCATACTCCTTCACAATCACGATCACGCTGTCCATTCCTCCATAAAGGTTTAATACCCCATCCAAAATAAAGACCGATGGTGCGCAAAGATACCTAACCTCCTGATTTTAGCGATCACTACAATGGGGTATTTTGAATAATTTAACATTGGCCTTTGGAACAGAAATAAGATATTACCGTATGAGAAAGAATATCATCGTTGGATTATGAAGATACTCTGCCTTACATGCATCCTCCTGGAAACCTTACTGACCGGCCTCTCCGGACAACCTGAGACATACATCCTCAAGCGTGAAATTTATAAACCCAACCTCTCTTCAATCAACCTCTCCCCGGATGGAAGTTATTTGCTGGCAGGATTCCACGATGGTTCATTCCGATTGATGGATCCGGAGACTTTTGAGGTGAAACTGATGGTTCCCGATGCACATTTTAAGGCGGTCAATGCCATGGATATGCCTCCTAAAATGGACTTTGTGCTTACGGCAGGTCACAATACCATCAAGTTGTGGGACCTGTCCGGGCACCTGGTGGCCAACTGGAATGCCCATGCCACCACCATCTGGAACGTGGACATAAGCAATAACGGAAAATACGCCGTTTCCTCTGCCTTTAATAAAACCTTCATCTTGTGGGATGTGTATAACAGCGTGGTGCTTGAGCAGATGAGGGGGCATGAAGATGTAACCATGTCGGTATGCATAAGCCCTGATAACCGTTGGATTGCCAGCGGCAGCAATGACCTCACCATCAAGATCTGGGACATTGAGTCCCGCACAGAGGTGAAGACCTTGCATGGCCCCACCCAGGATGTGTACGATGTGTCATTCAGTCCGGACAGCCGCCTGATTGCAGTCGCATCAAAAGACCGGTCGGTCAGGGTATATGACCTGGAAGAGGGTAAATTGATCCATAATCTGAAGGGTCACCGGGACATGGTAATGGAGGTGGAATTCAGTCCGGATGGCCGGTACCTGGTCAGTGGTTCGGCCGATCATTCACTGATGCTCTGGGATGTGGTGACCGGAGAGCGGATCCATGCGTACCTGGATAATGAGGAAGCTTTGCTGGACCTGGTCTTTCACCCTGACGGAAACTCTTTCTACAGCATCTCCTTCGCAGGGGACCTGACCCGCTGGGCCGTTCATCCGGAGATCTTCGTGCTCAGGTATTTTGAAAAACCATACATGGATGAGCTCTCATCCGATCCCCTGTTCGATCCAAAGGGGAAAAACGAGTCTAAGAAAGAGTATCTGGCAAGGTCGGAAGAGGCCATGCGGAAGAAATCGGAGATCATCCAGCGATATTACGAACTCTACCTGACCGGCCGGGATCAGTAACCTCCCGCACCAAATCCATTGATGTCCAAAAACATCCTTGCAGCGCCGGTCACTACCCCCGTTTCGTGCTAACTTTGCACCGGTTATGACACCTTCCCTTTACATCACCAACAAACACCATTTCCGGAATATCAAGAAACGGGACCGGTTCGGCGCATCCATAAAAATCTGAGCTTCCCCGTTCCTTTGCTCCCATTGGATTTTATACCGAACATTTTTTATTCATTAATCAATTCTTACGATGATACTGCCTTACGCTGAACCCTATAAAATTAAGATGGTCGAACCCATGTATCCGAGCAGGCGGATCGATCGTGAACAATGGATCAAGGAAGCCAGGTTCAATCTGTTCAACCTGAAAAGTCACCAGGTCTTTATCGATCTGCTCACCGATTCGGGAACAGGCGCCATGAGCCAGGAACAGTGGGGGGCCATGATGACCGGAGATGAATCCTATGCCGGCAGCCACTCCTTTGAAATGCTGAAGGATACCATCACCTCAATGACAGGGTTCCCCTACATCCTGCCCACCCACCAGGGGAGGGCGGCCGAGAATGTCCTTTTCTCAGTAATGGTCAGGGCCGGGGACGTGGTCCCGGGCAATTCGCACTTCGATACCACCAAGGGGCACATTGAGTTCAGGAAGGCTACCGCATTTGACTGCACCATCGATGCGGCAGGGGATACAGCCAATCACCATCCCTTCAAGGGAAATCTTGACATGGGAAAACTGGAGAATGTGTTCCAGGTTTACGGCAGGGAGCGAATCCCGATGATCATCGTGACCATCACCTGCAATACCAACGGGGGCCAGCCGGTAAGTATGGAGAACCTGAAGGAGGTTCGCAGTTTTGCTGACCGGTATGGAATTCCCGTCATCTTTGATGCGGCCCGGTTTGCTGAAAATGCATATTTTATTAAAAACCGCGAAAAAGCATACAAGCGCCATTCAATCAGGCAAATCGTGAAGGAGATGTTCTCCCTGGCCGATGGAATGACCATGAGCAGCAAGAAGGACGGGATCGTAAATATGGGCGGATTTATCGCCCTCAATGATGAAACCCTCTACAGGCAGGCTACCACCTTCAATATTATGTTTGAAGGATACATTACCTACGGGGGCATGTCAGGACGTGACATGGCGGCCCTGGCAAGGGGACTGGAGGAGGGCACCACTTTTGAGTACCTGGAGAGCAGGATCAAACAGGTTCATTACCTTGGTGGACTTCTGAGGGATCGGGGAATCCCGGTCCAGGAGCCTTTTGGGGGCCATGCCATTTTCGTGGAGGCCGGCAAGTTCCTGCCCCTCGTCCCCAGGGAGGAGTTCGTGGCCCAGACCCTGGCCCTGGAACTTTATCTGGAGTCGGGGGTGCGGGCAGTGGAGATCGGCACATTGCTGGCTGACCGTGATCCCGAAACCCGGGAGAACAGATATCCAAGGCTGGAGATGGTCCGGCTGGCCATTCCCCGAAGGGTCTATACAAGGAACCATATGGACTATGTAGCCGCTGCACTCAGTAATGTGTTTGAACGGCGACAGGCCATTACCCGCGGATACAGGATCCTCTACGAAGCCCCTTTGATGAGGCACTTCACCATAGAGCTGGAGAAGATGCCCTGATCCCCTGTGAATGACTTATTTCCAAAAGGTTTTCAGGAACAACTGAATGACCAGGAGGCTGCGTCCAATTCTCATCTGTCATTAAATCTTGCAAAAAGTTGGATGGAAATGAAAGTAAAATGTTCACAAACATCAAAATTATAGCCGATTTCATCCAGGGTGACCGACCTAGCGGGGGAACACTTCCCTATTCAGATTAAAATACCGACATTTACCAGCTCAAATTTGCCATGAGGGATCTGACGACCGGAAGCGAAGGCAGGAACATTTTCCGTTTTGCCGTACCCATGCTGGTGGGACACCTGTTCCAGCAACTCTATACATTTGTGGACCAGATTATTGTGGGACGGTACCTTGGAAAGGAGGCCCTGGCATCGGTTGGAGCCTCATTCCCGGTGATTTTCACACTGATTGCGCTGATCATCGGGATAGCCACAGGGGGAACCATCGTGATTTCTCAGTTTTTCGGGGCCAAGAACTTTCCCAAGGTCAAGCGAGCCATCGATACCATCTTCATCCTTATGGGCATTTCCGCCGTGATCATGACCGTGGTGGGGGTCTCCTTTTCGGAACAGATCTTCCGGTTGATGAAGCTCCCCGAGGAATTGATTCCCATGGCCACGACATATTTCACCATCTATGTTTCGGGGCTGGTGGTTTTCTTCGGTTACAACGGTGTGGCTGCAGTCCTGCGCGGAATGGGCGATTCGGTCACCCCCCTCTATTTCCTGGTCCTGGCCACCATCATCAACATAGGGCTGGACCTGCTTTTCATTGTCAAACTTGGCTGGGGGATCGAGGGGGCCGCACTGGCCACCATCATTGCACAGGGTACCGCCTTTACCGTGGCGGTATTCTACCTCAACCGGACCCATGATCTGATCAGGTTTAACTTCCGCGAATTCTCCTTTGACCGGGAGATTTTTAAGCAGAGCATCCGCATCGGGTTACCCACCGGACTCCAGCAAACCTTTGTGGCCCTCGGGATGATGGCCCTCATGGGGATCGTGAACGGGTTCGGGACTGACGTGGTGGCTGCCTATACGGCAGCAGGAAGGCTGGACAGCCTTGCGATCATTCCTTCCATGGTTTTTTCACAGGCCCTGGCCACCTTCGTAGGACAAAATATCGGGGCTGATAAGATCGAAAGAGTAAAAAAAGGACTCCACCGCACCATGCTCATGGCTTCTGCAGTGGCAGTATTTATAACCATCCTGGTGATCCTGTTTAAACAACCCCTGATGGGCCTGTTCACAACCGACCAGGCGGTCATCGGCATCGGGGGTGAGTACCTCACCATTGTGACCTCTTTCTACATCCTGTTTACATGCATGTTCATTTACGGGGGAGTCATGCGTGGAGCCGGGGATACAATCATCCCAATGTTCCTTACACTTTTCTCCCTGTGGATCGTCAGGATCCCGGCAGCCCTCTTCCTCAGCAAGGATACAGTGGAGATCTTCGGTCTCTATCTGCCAGGAGCCGGACTTGGTGAAACGGGCATCTGGTGGGCCATCCCGATCGGATGGAGCATTGGTCTGGTATTATCGTTCCTCTACTACAGAACCGGAAGGTGGAAATTAAAGACTGTGGTACAGGCCAAGGTCGAACCGGCCACCATTACAAGGTGATCCTACCCCGGCTGCTCCACTTCGATGAGCTGGCCAAGTTCATATCCCCGCTTCTTTGCATTATCAAGCAACATCCTGTAAACCTTTTCATCCATTTTTGGAGTACGGCTCAGGATCCAGAAATAATTGGGTGAAGAGCTTCCGATCATGGCCCATTGGTAATCCTCATCCAGTTCAAGCACGTAATAATCCCCGTAAAAAAAGAGAAAGAAGGAGACTTTCAACCTTGTGGGATCATTGGGATCCGGGATTTTTGCCTTACCCTCGGCACTGGATAATTTTCCCTCCAGGGATCCCTTATAGCCCTGGTTCAGCACCCTGATCTTTCCATCTGGACGCATGCTGTAGCTGGCGGTAACCCCCACCAGCCCTTTTTCGAAGGAATGGGGAAACCTTGCTATTTCATACCAGGTTCCAAGGTACTTTTCGATCTCCAGGGTTTCAACCGTGGTGGTGTCAATTGCCTTCATCTTTGTGTGATTGGAGCAGGAAACGACCAGCATAAGTGCCAGTGCAACCCACATGATATAATTCTTCATGGGAGGGCATTAATTTGAGAAATGTATTTTATAAATCTAATGAATTGGTGACATAAAGTCAATGTTTCCATTGGTTTTTCATGCAGGTTGCGTATCCACACAGTCCAATGAACAAAAGGGTTATAACAATATTTAACCATTAATTCGTTGATTAGGAACCATCAAATGGCTAACTTGGTTCGATATTTGCACACCAGATTATAACTAACACTACCACGTTTCCAGGAATGAGCAAAAGACATTTCATCCTGTTGATAACCATGTTATTGCTGATTGGACCACTGGTTGCACAGGATGATTATGTTCGGTTCAAACGGCTCACGATCAATGACGGGCTCTCGCTTAGTTCTGTTTATAATATTTACCAGGACTCCAAGGGATTCATGTGGTTTGGTACCGAGGATGGCCTCAACAAATTTGATGGACAATCCATCACTGTCTATGGCGCCACCACCGACCAACTCAACATACTTGCCAATAAATGGATCGAATATATCTACGAAGATAAATCGGGCATGATCTGGCTGGGGTCACGGGGCGGGCTCACCAAGTACAATCCAAGGAGGGGCGTCTTTACAGCCATTCAGCATGATCCCGACATGCCGAATTCCCTTTCAAATGATACGGTCACAGCCATTGCATCGGACCTCCGGAACCAGGTCTGGGTAGGCACCCTGAGGGGTCTGAATAAAGTGGATCGATTGACCAATGAGGTGGAACGGATCAACCCCGTCGAGGAAGAACTGGCAGGCCTGAACTCTCAGATCACGGGGTTCCTGCAGGACGAAACCGGAATGTTCTGGATCGGGACTTACAACGGCCTGTACAGTTATGACAGAAAATCCGGATTATTTTTCCTGGAAAAAGCGGGTGGTATCCTGACCGACAGCTCGCGGATATTCCACCTGACCCATGGAGAAAATTCCATATGGATGGCCACCAGTGAGGGCGCGGTTAAACTGGACCTCTCCCTGGAACAGAAGCATCTGAAGCTTCCCGTGTTGTTCGACTATCCCGGGGGTCAGATAAACGGGGTGCTTGCCGACCTGCTTGGGCAGGTGTGGATCCTCACCCCGGAAGGGCTCTATTGCTACAGGGGTGAAGGGATAGATCTTCAGAAAGTACTTGGCGCCGGGGGAAGCACCCACTCCCTTTCTCTCAATCCGGTGGAGCCAATGCTGTTAGACAAGGACGGGCAAATCTGGTTTGGCACCTTTGGGGACGGGGTATACAAAATTGATCCGGTTACCCTGACATACCACCATTACCAGCACAATCCGGCTGATCCACAGAGTTTGTCAGAGAATTCTATCAACTGTATTTTTCAGGACAGGTCGGGAGCCACATGGTTTGGGACCTTCGGGGCCGGGGTCAGCATCCTGGATCCCCAGTCAAACCGGTTCACCCTTTTTAAGAACAATCCATTCGATAGGAACAGCCTGGCCAGTTCCTTCGTGTGGACCGTGTTCGAGGCGGCCGACAGCACCCTGTGGTTCGGCACCAATGCAAACGGGATCAGTTGCTATGACCAACACAGGGGTACCTTTACCCATTTCAACCATGACCCTTCCGATCCCGCTTCCCTTTCCAACTCCTCCGTCAGGAGAATATTCCAGGACAGCAGGCAACGGATCTGGGTTGGTACCGACGGCGGGGGATTGGACCTTTTCAACCCGGCGCAACGTTCCTTCGTCCATTTCCGCCACGATGCTTCTAATCCAGGTTCCATTTCGGACAACTCGGTAAGGGCCGTTTATGAGGACCGCCAGGGCAGGATATGGGTTGGCACCCGGAACGGCCTGAACCTTCTAAAGGAGGATCAAAGATCGTTCCGCCGGTTCCTGATGCCCGAAGGGAGCCGGGATGAGTTGCTGCATAATTTCATCTATTCAGCCATTTACCAGGACAGGGACGATAACATGTGGATCGGGACTTATGGTGGCGGCCTTTGCAAAATAGGGCCGAATCTGGATAGTTGCATCAGCTACCATCACGACCCTGAGGATCCCAATACCATTTCGGATAATATCGTATTTTCCATCCACGAGGATGACCAGGGCAGGTTCTGGATCGGGACCAACAGCGGCCTGAACATGTTTTACCCTGGCACTGAATCGTTCCGCAGGTTCGGAGTAAGTGAAGGACTGGCCAACGAAGTTATCTACGGGATCCTTCCCGATGATGAAAACCGCATCTGGCTAAGCACCAATCTTGGGATCACCCGCTTTGACCTGGAAACCTTCCAGGTCAAGAATTTCGATATGAATGATGGGCTTCAGAGCAATGAATTTAACGGGGGGGCCTACCACAGGGGATACGACGGAAGGCTCTTTTTCGGGGGAGTCTACGGATTGAACGCTATCGATCCGGTGATGGTGGAACCGGTTCGAAATGTGACGGAGGTCACCCTTACCAAACTTGAGGTGATGGGCAAGGATGTAAGGATTGCCGGGGTCGACCTGGAGGATGAATTCGCAGAAAATCCTGGCCGCATTGTGGAATTTGAAGACGAGTTCTATGTGAGCGAAAATGTCACCTATGTGGAGGAGATTATGCTGGATTATAAAAATCGCTTCTTTTCCGTCGAATTTTTCGCGCTCAATAACCTGCAACCCGACAAGCTCCGGTATTCCTACATCATGGAAAACCTGGAGAGTGACTGGAGCAATGCCGGGACCAGGAACTATGTGTCCTATACGAACATGAAGCCGGGATCCTACGTGTTGAAGGTAGTGGCTGAAAACCTGGACGGTTACAGGAGTGATCCCCCCATGCAACTCAGGATCGTGGTAACCCCTCCCTACTGGCAAATGTGGTGGTTCATCCTCCTGGAGGTGATCGTGGCGTCGGCTATTGCGGTCATGGTTTACATCTATTTGTTGAAAACCCGCACCAACCGTTTGCTGAAATTCCAGAACCAGCAAATCAGTGAGGCCAATGAAGCCCTGAGAAGATCCGAAAAGAACCTGATGGAACTCAATGCCACCAAGGATAAATTTTTCTCCATTATTTCTCATGACCTTAAAAATCCCTTTTCCAGCCTGCTCTCCATCAGCGATTTGATGGTGGAGAGTTTCGACGACGCTGACAAGGAGGACCACAGGGCCGGGTTCAGGAAGATCAACCAGTCCATCAGGCACCTCCTGGACCTGCTCGAGAACCTGCTCACATGGTCACAATCCCAGCGGGGAAGGATCAAGTATGACCCGGTACGCTTTAACCTTACCTCACTGATCCAGGAGAATATTAACCTCCACCGGTTGCTGGCCGAAAAGAAGGGGATCATGCTTCAATCCACTGAAGACAATGAGATCTATGCCTATGGTGACAGGGATATGATCAACAGCGTAATCAGGAACCTGATGACCAATGCGGTGAAATTCACCGAGCGAAACAAGAAAGTGGAGGTGCAGGTTGATACCGAGGAAAAAGATATTGTGGTGAGCATCATGGATGAAGGAATCGGTATCTCAGAAGAGAATTTGGCAAAATTATTCAGGATCGATGAAAAGTTCAAATCTACCGGAACGGACGGGGAGAAGGGAACAGGGCTTGGCCTGATCATCTGCCGGGAGTTCGTGGAGAAGAACGGGGGGCAGATCACTGTTCAAAGCAAACAGGGGCAGGGAACCATCTTCCGCTTTACCATTCCCGTGGCCAATTAGCCAGTTCAGCCCTTTTTACTAATTTTATGCCGAACAGATCCATATAAGAGATGATCAGATCCATGACCGGCTACGGAAAGGCTGAATGCCTTCTTCCCGGTAAAAAATTAACCGTCGAGATAAAATCCCTCAACAGCAAGCAGCTGGACACCAATACAAGGCTCCCCGCACTCTACAAGGAGAAGGAACTGGAGGTCAGACAACTCATATCCTCATCCCTTGAAAGGGGGAAGGTGGATTGTTCCTTTTTTTATGAGGTTACCAGTGATGCGGGTACAGGAACCATCAATGAACCGGTGGTGAAAAACTATTTTGAGCAGCTTTACAGGATCTCCGGTGAACTTGGACTGGAGGCCTCCATTGAGCTGTTGAGCACCGTAATGCGCCTGCCCGATACCATCCGTTCTGAAAAACCAGATCTGGAGGAGGAAGAGTGGGAGGCTGTCAAAACAGGGCTGCAGCAGGCGCTGCAGCAGGTAAATGGTTTTCGGATCCAGGAGGGGGAATCCATTGACAATGACCTCAGGGAGAGGGTCAGCGCCATCCTGGAAAAACTCACACAGATCAAGGACCATGAAGAAGAGCGCATTGCCCAGATCAGAGATCGCATCGGGAATAACCTGGAAACATTCCTGAAAAAGGATTTGATCGATGAAAACCGGTTTGAACAGGAATTGATCTTCTACATGGAAAAGCTTGATATCTCCGAGGAAAAAGTGAGGCTGGACAACCACTGTAAATATTTTATGAAAACCCTTGAGGACTCCTCACCGGCAGGTAAAAAGTTGGGATTTATATCCCAGGAGATGGGGCGGGAGATCAACACCCTTGGCTCCAAAGCCAACCATGCGGAGATCCAGCGCCTGGTGGTGGAGATGAAAGATGAGCTGGAAAGGATCAAGGAGCAACTTCTCAATGTGCTGTAATGGCAGGTAAACTGTTCATATTCAGCGCCCCCTCTGGATCGGGAAAATCAACCATCGTGCAACACCTCGTAAAGCAGGGACTGGACCTTTCTTTCAGTATTTCGGCTACCTCCCGCAAACCAAGGAAAGGAGAGGTGGATGGCCGGGAATACTATTTTATCACCGGGGATGAGTTCCGGGCCCGTGTGCAGAATAATGAATTCATCGAATGGGAGGAGGTATACCCCGGGCAATATTATGGAACACTCAGAAGTGAACTGTATCGCATCTGGAGCCTGGGTGAACATGCCCTCTTCGACATAGACGTGGCAGGGGGCCTGAACCTGAAAAAGGAGTTTGGCAGTGCTGCCTGTGCCATATTTGTGAAACCACCATCTTTTGAAGTGCTGGAACAACGGCTCAGGGCAAGAGGCACAGATTCAGAAGGGGAGCTGAAGACCAGGTTGGGGAAAGCCAGGTATGAAATGAAATTTGCACCAGATTTTGACCATGTCCTGGTGAATGATTCCCTTGAACTAGCCCTGGCAACGGCAGAGACCCTGGTGAGAAATTTCCTGGCTTCATGAAAACGGGACTCTATTTCGGCTCCTTCAACCCCATTCATATCGGTCATATGGCCATTGCCAATTATATGACCGAATTCAGTGATCTGGAACAACTCTGGTTTGTGGTGAGTCCCCAGAATCCACTGAAGCAGAAAAGTTCACTCCTCAGGGATTATCACCGCCTTGAGATGGTGCGCCTTGCCCTGGAGGATGATGACCGGTTCAGGGCTTCAGATATAGAATTCCGCCTTCCCACCCCTTCATACACCATCGATACCCTCGTCTACCTGGAAGAGAAAAATCCGGGGAGGGAATTTCAACTTGTCATGGGGGCCGATGGGCTGCGCACCTTCTATAAATGGAAACACGCGGATCTGATTGTACAAAAGTACCACCGCCTGATCTACCCGCGGCCCAATGTGGATATGAAAGCCGCGGCACTCCTGCCAAACGCCACCGTTGTGGATGCCCCCCTGATGGAGATCTCCTCAAGCTTTATTCGCAGGGCCATCCGGGAAGGCAAGGATGTAAGGCACCTCATGCCGGAGAAAGCATACCGCTACATGCGGGAGATGCATTTCTATGAAAAATAGGGGGTGGTGCTATGCGGTCAGTTTGGCCTCTTTCACAATCTCCATCCCCCGCTGGATCGCAGATTCGTTTGCAGGAATCAGGTGATGGTGCCTCTCAGGAAGAGATTTGCGGAGACCTTTGATCACATTCTCAAAATCCACCACCGGCTTCACCTTAAGAAATGCACCCAGCACCACCATATTGAACGTGATGGGAGACTTCATGCGGGCAGCCTCGGCGGCAGCTTCCACCTGGAAGATCCGGATGTCATCCCGCTCAGGGTGCCGTGTAATGCCATTGGGATCATAGATCATCAATCCCCCGGGTTTCACCCTGGATTCGAATTTATCCATTGATTGCTGGTTCAGAAGGATGGCCGTATCGTAACTTTGCAACACAGGTGAACTGACGCGGTCATCGCTGAGGATCACTGTGACATTTGCAGTGCCGCCCCTCATCTCAGGCCCGTAGGATGGCATCCAGCTCACCTCCTGTTCCTGCATGATCCCCGAATATGCCAGGATTTTCCCCATGGAGAGGACCCCCTGTCCCCCGAATCCTGCAATGATAATTTCTTCCGTCATCTCTCTGAACTTTTAACTTTTAACTAACTTCCCATCCACCTTGATGTCTCCCATGGGATAAAAGGCAAACATATGCTCCTCCATCCAAACATTGGAATCATTGGGGGTCATCCTCCACCCGGAATTACAATTGGAGACAAACTCGATAAATGACATTCCCTTCTTCTCTTTCTGAACTTCGAAAGCCGTACGGATGGCCTTTTTAGCCTTTCTCACCGGTCCCGGTTTATGAACCGCCTGCCGGGTCACGTAATGGGTCCCGGGAAGCTGGGCGATCAACTCGGTAATTTTATAGGGAGGGCCCATGGTCTTGCTGTTCCGTCCATAGGGGGAGGTGGTTGATTTCATGCCTTCCAGGGTGGTAGGGGCCATTTGCCCACCGGTCATCCCATAAATTCCGTTGTTCACGAAAAAGATGGTGATATTCTCGCCCCGGTTGCATGCATGAATGGTTTCTGCGGTTCCAATGGCCGCCAGGTCCCCGTCTCCCTGATATGTGAAGACAAATTTATCGGGCCACAACCGTTTGATTCCTGTGGCCACCGCAGGGGCACGGCCGTGGGCCGCCTGGGAAAAATCCACATCCATGAAATCATATGCAAAAACGGAACAACCCACCGGTGCAATGCCAATGGTTTCCGATTGGATCCCCATCTCTTCCACCACCTCCATGATGAGGCGATGGATGGTTCCGTGGCCGCAACCCGGACAATAGGTAAGGGTTGCATCGGTCATCAGCGGAGTACGCCTGTATACAAGGTTCTCGGGCCTTGTGATCTCTTTAACGTCCATTTAGAATCCTCCTATAAATTTCTCTTCTAAAGCACCCATTACATCATCCGGGGAGTGGATTTTGCCACCCATCATACCATAGTGGGACACAGGGACCCGGCCATTCACGGCCAGTCTCACATCTTCCACCATCTGTCCTGCACTGAGTTCAACGGCCATCATTCCCTTTACCCTCCTGGCCAGCCTGGCGATCTCATCGGTGGGGAAGGGAAAGAGCGTTTGCAACCTCAGCAAACCAATGCGCTGGCCCCTTGCCCGGGCAACGTCCACCACTTTCTGGCAGATCCGCGCACTGGATCCGTATGCCACCAGGATGAAGTCAGCGTCGTCGCATTCAATTTTCTCAAACATCACATCCTGATCCATGCTCCTGTACTTCTCCTTGAGTTTCAGGTTATGTTCATACTGGAGGTCGGGATCCAGGTTCAGCGAAGTGATGATGTTGCGTTCTCGGTCGCTGGTCTTCCCCGTTGTCACCCAGGATTGGTCAAACTCCTCAATCCTTTTCTTCTGCGGGGGCAGCTCGACCTTCTCCATCATCTGCCCGATGAGTCCATCGGTGAGGATCAGGGCCGGGTTCCTGTATTTGAATGCCAGCTCAAAACCCAGGTCCACAAAATCGGCCATCTCCTGCACAGAAGCAGGGGCGAGCACGATCAGGTGGTAATCACCATGCCCCCCACCCTTGGTGGATTGGAAATAATCTGCCTGTGAGGGTTGTATGGTACCCAGCCCGGGACCGCCCCTGACCACATTCACAATCAGGCAGGGCAATTCTGCCCCGGCGATATAGCTGATCCCTTCCTGCATAAGGCTGATACCAGGGCTGGATGAAGAAGTCATTACCTTTTTCCCTGTTCCTGCTGCTCCGTAAATCATATTGATGGAGGCCACCTCACTTTCAGCCTGAAGGATGATCATACCCGTTCGCTCCTCCGGTTTCTGAAGTGTCAGGTATTCCATGACTTCGGACTGGGGTGTAATGGGGTAACCAAAATAAGCATCCACACCGGCCCTGATGGCTGCTTCCGCAATGGCCTCATTCCCCTTCATTAATGCCAGTTCTTTCATCTGATCAAACTTTAATTCTGTTTTACCCTGTATACGGTAATCACCCCATCCGGGCACACAATAGCGCAGTTGGTGCACCCCGTGCAGCTTTCCGGATTCTCCATATAGGCATAGTGATAACCCTTTCCATTGACTTCTGCAGCCATTCCAATGGTATCATGTGGACAATTAACCCTACAAACCTGGCACCCCTTGCACCTTTCCACATCCACTACAATGGCTCCTCTTGCTTTTGCCATGCCTACTTATTTTTTTGTACAATTACCAAATGTAACAATTCTCGTTTTTCTTCACAGTGGTTCCCGGACTGGATTGACACATCGCCGCTTTTTAGGGATAAAAAATACTATTCCGGGACGGGATGATTCTCTCTGAAACACTTTAAACGGGCCTCCAGGATCTCAAATTGATCTCTCCTGACCTGTGATACACAGGCCCTTAGACCTTCTGTCCGGGTACTCCCCGTGATCCCCAGGGAGATGGCACTGATCCCGTAATAAAGAAGCTCTTCCACCAGCTGTGGCCCCTCAAATCCAGGGTAAGAGAGGGTAAAATAGAATCCGTCTGCAATGGGTTCATCCAGATCCATGTCATAGACGATCCGGAATCCATATTTCTGGAACAGCAACTTCATAATCGCAGCCTTTTTACCATATTCCCTCACCTCGGTAATGTAATTGTAGGTCCCGTCATTTACGGCTTTAAAGATGGCCGCCAGGGCATATTGCGTGGTATGCGAAGCTCCTGCTGACAGGGCATATAGCGCCCCGTAGATCATGGCGTGACCGAATTTATCGGAGGTATAATACCGTCTCAGGTCAGGATACCTCCTTTCGAAAAGGGCGGGTGCAATGATCATCATGCCGATCCTCTGTCCCGCGTAGCTAAAGGCTTTTGAGCTGGAGATCAGAAGCAGGTAGTTGTCTGTATATTTTGCCACCGAGGGCTGGAAAGGGGGCCTTCCCGGTTTCGAAAGATCTTTGCGGAAATCCATCCCGAAATAGGCCAGGTCCTCAATGACCGTCAGATCATGCTTCAGGGAGAGCTCACCAATGACCTTCAGCTCCTGCTCATTCAGGCATATCCATGAGGGGTTGTTGGGATTTGAATAGAGGATGGACGAATACTGCCCCTTTTCTATCTCCTCTTCCATTTTGGCCCTCAGCCTGTCGCCTCGAAAATCGTAGAGGTCAAATGAACCAAATGAATGACCCAGAACCAGGCATTGCTGTTTCTGAACCGGAAAACCCGGGTCCAGGAACAGGGTTCCCGTGCGATTGTGATCGGAACGGTTCACCACCATGAATGAGGCCATTCCCCCCATCATGGCACCCACGGTGGGAACACAATGGGCTGGTTCCACATCCACATTCAGGAACAGTTTGATAAACCTGGCTGCCTCCTCCTTCAGAGGCTTGATCCCTTCTATATTGGGATACTTGGAAGCCACCCCCTTTCTCAGGGCAATCATCTCCGCTTCCACTCCCACGAAAGTGGGATCCAGACCCGGCACTCCCATCTCCATGCGGATGAACTCCTCCCCCGTGATTCCCTCGATATCATTTACGATCTTGACGAGCTCCCTGATGGTTGCCCGGCCTGCAGGATGAATGCCAAACGCATCAATTACCTCGTTGACAACCTCTACAGGAATTGGTGTTGAACTCATACATGCTCCGATTGAATTTCAATGTGAAAATAGGGAAAGGGGAAAAGAACACTTGTGCCAAACAGCATATGGCACATGTGTTATACAACGGGTTTCTTGGTCCGGATTCTTGCATCCACAACCATAAGCTGTTTGCCCTTACCGATGACGGGATTCAGGTCCACTTCCGCGATCCCGGGGGAACCTTCAAGCATGGCTGAAAGCCTGACAATGATCTCCGCAAATGCCTCGATGCTGATCCCAGCCTGACCCCGGAAACCTTCGAGCAGCGGGAGCCCTCTGAGGGACCGGATCATCTGAATTGCCTCTGATCGGGAAACAGGTGACATTCCGGTTGCGATATCTTTCATCACCTCTACGTAGATCCCACCCATCCCACAAAACAAAATGTGTCCGAATGAGGGTTCATAGGTGGCTCCCGCGAAGAGCTCGATTCCCTGTAACATAGGTTGGACCAGCACTCCGGCGAAACCCTCGATTTTTTTCATTTGCTGAAAATGAAAGATCATGGCCCTCTCGTCTCTAATGTCCGGTACCACTCCTCCCACATCGGACTTATGAACAGGGCCGATCACCTTCATGACCACCGGATAGACTGCCTGCTGGATCAACCTTCCCAGGGAAGCCTCATCTTTTGCGATCCACTCCTCAACCCTCGGGATCCCGCATGCATCCAGGATCTTTCCGGTGGATCCAGGGGAGAGATAACCCTCACCAGATGCCCGGATGAGCTCACTGATCTTCCGGATGTTGATCCCAGAGGGTCGTTGCCCTTCCACAGCGGGAGCATTCGCATTGTATACCTTTGTGAGTGCCTTCCCAAGCAACACTTCATCGGGAAAATTGACATGTCCGCGGGCGAGGAAATCCTGGACCTCCTCCATGGCGGTGGTGACGGAAGGAAGTACCGGGTAGATGGGTTTGCGGCATAGCTCCATTTTTTCATGCAATACCTGGTAGACATCAAATACCGGGGAGAGGCCAGGGGTTCCGAAGATTACCACGATCCCGTCCACTTCACTGAATACGGTTTCGCAAAAATCAATGCATATCCCCAGTTGTTCTGCATTGCCGGTTGCAAGCATATCAATGGGATTGGATGCCGAAGAACCAGGAAAGAGTTTTGTCAGCAAACGGTTCACATCGGGGCCCTCCAGGCGGGGCACATCCATTCCACCCTGGGCAAGTACATCGGTAAGCATGACAGCAGGTCCGCCCGCATGGGTAATGATGGCCAGGTTCCTTCCCTGCATCGTGGGATACAGCATGACAGAGGCTACAGTGGTCAGTTCTTCCCTTCCCTCACAACGAACGATCCCGGCCTTCCTGAAAAGGGCATCCACCGCAGTATCAGGATTGGCCATGGCCCCTGTATGGGAAGTGGCTGCACGGCTACCGGCGGCAGTGGTCCCCGCTTTGATGGCTGCAATCCTGCATCCTTTCCTGATCAGGGAAGAGGCATGCCTGAGAAGTTTGCCCGGGTCCCTGATGGTCTCGAAATAGAGGATCTTCACCCTTGAGGACCGACCCTCACGGAATGTTTCATCAAAATGTTGCAGCACATCCTCCACCCCCATCTGCGCCGAATTACCCACAGAAAAGACATGGTTGAACCTTAATCCTTTTTGAAGCCCGGCTTCCATGATAAATACGGCAGTGGCCCCGCTGCCGGAGATAAAATCGCACCCCCCGGAATCAAGCTGCGGGATGGGCAGGGTAAAAACACCCTGGTAGGAAGGGGTCATCACTCCGATGCAGTTTGGGCCCACCAGTGCCGCACCATAGGTTTCACAGACCTTTACAATCTCCCTTTCTATATGCATCCCCTCCTCATTCTCCTCCCCAAAACCAGCGGAGATAATGATAAAGGCCCTAGTGCCCTTATTTTTAGCAAGCTCCACAATGATCTTCAGGCATAGCTTGGCCGGGACTGCAAGAAAGGCAAGGTCGGTCTGGGGCAGCTCACTCACCCCACGGTAGGAGCGCAAACCCTGCACCACCTCCTCCTTTGGATTCAGTGCGTAAAGTTCACCATGGAAGGTTCCCGAACGAAGGTTGTGAAAAAGTTTCCCCCCGGGTTTTGTAATATTATTGGAAGCACCAACGACTACAATACTCTCGGGGTCAATAAGTTGTCGATTGACCATCTGGACCGGATCTGTTGATCCAAAGATAATAAAGCTGATAGTGGAGCTTAAAGAAAACGAGGTGTCTTAGAACATACCTCAGCGCCGGGTAAAAAAATAAGGCAAGTTGCTACTCTCCCTAAAACCCTCAAAAGATTCGCAACTTGCCTTGCACCCCAACAATTACTTTCCGGCTATATTAACCAATCTGATTTGATAATGTTGCATCCCATATTCATTTTAACAAATGAGATGCCCATTTTTAACAATTGCCCCTGCAGGATGGCCTTCACCATATAGATCAAGGAGGGATCCTCCCGTCTTCACAGGGTTAAGAATTGATGTGTGTAGAGGTTATTTTTTGGCTCTTTTGACAAAATAGGCCACCTTTTCCAGGGAAGTGATCATATCGTATTCATCCAGGTATACATCGGGGGAGACATTCAGTGGTGCGGTTGTAAAATTTAGTATGCCTTTAATGCCCGCTGCCACCAGTTGTTTGGAAACTTCTCCCGCTGTATTGGCGGGAACAGTCATGATGGCGATGGAGATTTCCTGTGACTCAACCACCTCCTTGACCCGGTCAAGGGAGTAACATTTCACACCAGAAATTACCCTGTCAATTTTATTGGGGTCCACATCGAATGAGGCAATGATATTCAGCCTGGAACGTTTTCCCACGAAGTAGGCGGTTACCGCCCGTCCAAGATTCCCAAGGCCGATCACTGCCACGTTCAATCCGGATTCAGAGTCGAGGATCTCACCGATGACACTGATCAGTTCCCGTACATCGTAGCCCTTTCTTTGCAAGCTGGTGTACCCAATAAACATGATATCCCGCCTGACCTGTACCGCTGTATTGTGGTGAAGATTTGCAAGCTCGTGAGAATATATATGGGTCTTCCCCTCCTCCAGGCACTGCAACAGTGACCTGCGATATTCGCTGAGTCTTTCCACAGTTCGTTCCGGCAGTTTCATAGTAAGTCCAATAATGAGTATTATGCAATAGTACAAAATATTGTTAATTAAATCACAGTTTCACAACCGCAAATCCGGCAATCAATATCTTTCCCCTGCGGACCCGGATATCCTTAATATTGAGATCCCTGGTAGAAGTTTCAAAACAAATTCCCTGCATGAACGTATTATTCTTGGCACGCTTATTGACTATATGGAGAGTCCTTCCGGATTTGAACCGGTATGACAGATTGACGGAGACTATAATGAGGAGGCGCAATTAAAATGCAACATATTTTGAACAGATTTGGCAACCTGATGATCCCCATAGACGAAGAGACAGAATATATCCCGCTTCTTTCAGAAGAGGAAGAGGAGGATTTGAAAAAGATGAATATCCCGGATGTGCTGCCCATACTCCCGTTGAGGAATACCGTGCTTTTCCCGGGTGTAGTGATCCCAATCACCGTGGGCAGGGACAAATCCCTGAGGCTGGTCCAGGAGGTCTATAAAAAGAACAAGATCCTCGGGGCAATCGCCCAGAAGGATGGTACAATAGACGATCCTGAACTGGAGGATCTCTACAGGGTAGGAACGGTTGCCCAGATCCTGAAGATCCTTGAAATGCCCGACGGATCTACCTCTGTGATCATTCAGGGAAGAAAACGGTTCAGGATGGATGACCTCCTGACCGAAAAACCCTACCATGTGGCAAAGATCACGCCGCTTGAGGATGAGGGAAATGAACCTGCAGGGGAATCAAAGGCAGTGGCAGCAGCCCTTAAGGAACTCGCCATCAAGATTATCAAACTTTCCTCCAACATCCCTACAGAAGCCACCTTTGCGGTAAAAAATATTGAGAGCCCATCTTTCCTGGTTAATTTCCTGGCCTCGAACAGTGAACTATCGCTAAAACAAAAACAGGATCTCCTGGAAACCGACAGTGTGGCAAAAAGGGGCTTTACTCTGCTGGAGAGCCTCTCCAAGGAGGTCCAGATGCTGGAGCTAAAAAACGACATTCAGACCAAGGTGAAAAGTGACCTTGATCAGCAGCAACGGGAGTTTCTTCTGCACCAGCAAATGAAAACCATACAGGATGAACTGGGTGGTTCACCACAGGACCAGGAAGTCATTGATTTCAGGGAAAAAGGAAAGAAGAAGAAATGGAGCAAAGAGGTATCTGCTGCATTTGAAAAGGAACTGGACAAGCTTTTGCGGCTCAACCCGGCTTCCGGTGAATATTCTGTCCAGGTCAATTATATCCAGACCCTGGTGGAATTGCCGTGGAATGAGTTTACACGGGATAATTTCAATCTGAAGCGGGCAAGCCGGATCCTGGACAAGGACCATTTCGGCCTCGAAAAGGTGAAAGACCGGATCCTGGAGCACCTGGCCGTATTAAAATTAAAGGGGGACCTGAAATCACCCATTCTTTGCCTGGTCGGACCTCCTGGTGTGGGTAAAACCTCTCTTGGGAAATCCATTGCCGAAGCATTGAACCGAAAGTATGTCAGAATGTCACTTGGCGGGCTTCATGACGAAGCAGAGATCAGGGGTCACCGCAAAACCTACATCGGAGCCATGCCCGGAAGGGTGATTCAGAACCTGAAGAAAGTGAAATCCTCAAATCCGGTTTTTGTGCTTGACGAGATCGATAAAGTGGGCAGGGATGCCCAGGGCAACCCTGCCTCTGCCCTGCTGGAGGTGCTTGACCCGGAGCAGAACAGCACATTTCATGACAACTTCCTGGAACTCGATTACGACCTCTCCAGGGTCATGTTTATCGCCACAGCCAATACGACCGCCGGAATAAATCCGGCATTGCTGGACCGGATGGAGGTGATCGATCTTTCCGGCTATATTGTGGAGGAAAAGATTCAGATCGCGAGGCGTCACTTGATTCCCAAACAGTTAGAAAATCACGGGGTAACAAGGAAACAACTCTCCATCCCTGTTAAAACCCTGGAATTCATTATTGAAAGTTATACCCGGGAATCGGGTGTGAGACAACTGGATAAACAGATCGCCAAACTGGTCCGTGTGATAGCCAAACACATCGCCTTCGAAGACAGCTTCAACAAGAACCTCTCCGTTGACGATGTCCTGGAAATTCTGGGACCTCCCCGATTCATCAGGGATAAGTATGATGGGAACACCCATGCAGGTGTGGTAACAGGCCTGGCCTGGACTGCCGCGGGCGGTGAGATATTGTTTGTGGAAACATCCCTGAGCCAGGGGGAAGGCAAACTGACGCTCACCGGAAACCTTGGTGACGTCATGAAAGAGTCTGCTGTGCTTGCCCTTGAGTACCTGAAATCACACGCTTCAAAGTTTGATATTGATTCGGGGCTGTTCAAGAAGTACAACGTACATGTGCATGTGCCTGAGGGGGCCATCCCCAAGGACGGGCCTTCGGCCGGGGTAGCCATGATGACCTCCATCACATCGGCTTTCACACAACGCAAGGTGAGGGACCATGTGGCCATGACCGGGGAGATCACGCTCAGGGGCAAAATACTTCCGGTAGGTGGCATCAAGGAGAAGATCCTGGCTGCGAAAAGGGCAGGTATCACCGATATCGCAATCTCTGAGGAAAACAGGAAAGACGTGGAGGAGATCAATGAAATCTACCGCCAGGGTTTAAATTTCCGGTATGTGAAACAAATATCCGAGTTGATGGATTATGTGCTGATGAAGGAGAAAGTGGATCAGCCCATCAACCTTGTTTAACAGATTAACAGTTTGGCTGTTTCAAAGCCATGTGGTTTCCTGATCTTCACAAAATAGATTCCACAGGGGAGTCCCTTTCCCTCCAGGTCTGAAATCTTAAATGACTCCTCTCCCTGTGCGCGGTATTTGTAAACAGGCATTCCTTCAAGGTTAAATACTTCTACCATAGCGCAGCGTTTAGGTGTGTAGGGGCATTGATGGGTACTAAATTATGCAGCCGGAAGTGCAAAGCAAAGGGATCAGGTACTTATTGTATGGGATACCGATTCTGCAATGTGAACCGGTGGTTTTTTTGGATAAAGCAATTGTTCAGGAAAAGCTTGCTTCAAGGATCTTGATTTTCTGCGCAGGGATTTTGATGGAGTGAGAATCACCCTCGTGTTCGAGCACGCAACTGCAGTTTTTCCGGTCAACCCTTGATAGGAATTTCAGGTTTACCAGGTATGACCTGCTCGCACGAAAAAAGCTCTCCCCTTTCAGGAGCTCCTCAATTGATCCCAGGTTCTGGGTGGTAAACTCCCTTTTTCCGTTCACAAGTTGAATATGTGTATAATTGCCATCGGCCTCACAAAAGATCACCTCATGTGGGTCGATCAGGATATATCCCGAACGGGTGTTAAATTTGAGCTTCACCGGCACAGATTCCTTCAGTGCCTGCAGGATCTTCCCCAGGTCATATTTCTGATTCGCCCCTGGATTGTTGCGGAACCGTTCAATGGCACTTAACAGATCTTCCTTGTGGATGGGCTTCAGTATGTAATCAAAGACCGAATTTCTGATGGCCTTTATGGCGTAGTGTTCATAGGCAGTTACAAAAACGATTCCCGGATAATATCCTTCCCCGTGAACTTTTTCAATGAAGTGGAACCCGTCCTTCTCGGGCATTTGAATATCCAGGAAAACAAGGTCGGGGCGTTCCTGCTTCATTAACAGAATGGCTTCATCCACGTGCCCGGCCAGGCCCACCACTTTCAAGCCCTTCTCTTCATGAAGGGTAAATTTCAGCAGCTCCCGGGCTTCAGGCTCATCATCAACGATAAGGATCTTTAACGGATCATCCATGGCACTGTGATCATGACATTTCTCTTCGGGTTGCAAGATATAAAATTCCCCCGGAGTACAAAAAACGGCCCCTGCCTGCCCTGATTCAGATTTTTTTTATAATCTTCATCGTCAGTTTGCTGTGAATGGCATGTCAAACAACCATCCACATATTACCACGGCCAATTTCGGCACCCTTCCGGTTTTTATGACCGCCATATCAACCATCCTGGGGGCTATACTCTTTCTCAGGTTTGGCTATGCCGTCGGCCACCAGGGATTAATAGGGGCAATCGGGATCATCATGCTGGGGCACATGGTGACCATCCCCACCGCAATGGCCGTGGCCGAGATCGCCACCAACCAGAAGGTACAGGGCGGTGGTGCGTATTACATCATCAGCAGGTCATTCGGCCTCAACATCGGCGCGGCCATTGGCATTACCCTCTACCTTAGTCAGGCCATCAGTGTGGCTTTCTATGTCATTGCCTTTTCTGAGGCGTTTGATCCCCTGATCCGCTACCTGCACTATGAGATAAACCTCCCCCTCATTGACAAACGATGGATCGGGCTTGCCAGCATGAGCCTTCTGTCAGTACTGATCCTTACCCGGGGTGCCAATCTCGGCATGAAGGCCCTGTATATCGTGGTTGTACTGCTCTTTACCTCGCTGCTCTTTTTCTTCCTGGGGCATTCAACAGGGCATGATCAACCGGTTGTGCTGAATGCCCAGATCCCCAATCCGGATAATTTCTTCTTTGTTTTTACGATTATCTTCCCGGCCTTTACAGGGCTCGTGGCTGGGTTGGGCCTGTCGGGTGACCTTCGAGATCCAAGCAAATCCATCCCCAGGGGAACGCTCTGGGCCACCATTGGAGGCTTCCTGGTGTACCTCCTTGTGGCCTATAAACTGGCCATCAGTGCCACGCCCGATGAACTGGCGTCCGACCAGCTGATCATGGAAAAGATCGCGCTCTGGGGACCCATCATTCCCATCGGCCTGGCTGCAGCCTCTCTCTCCTCTGCCCTGGGATCCATTATGGTTGCACCCAGGACCCTGCAGGCCATGGGCAATGACCATGTATTCCCCGGCATCCCCTTGAACAACTGGTTGTCCAGGGGAAAAGTTAAAGATAATGATCCCACCAATGCCAGCCTGATCAGCATCATTATCGGTTTTGTCTTCGTAGCCTTCGGGGACATAGATTTCGTGGCACAGATCATTTCAATGTTCTTCATGGTAACCTACGGGGTTATTTGTTTAATTTCCCTCCTGGAGCATTTCGCTGCCGATCCATCCTATCGGCCCACCTTCAAATCAAGATGGTATGTTTCACTGCTGGGAGCAGTCACCTCTTTCTGGCTCATGTTTAAAATGAATGCCCCGTACGCACTGCTATCCCTGATTGTGATGGGGGGGATTTATGTGATGGTTTCCAGTTATAAAAGGAAGGAAAACGGGCTGGTCAATCTATTCAGGGGCGTGGTTTTCCAGGCCAGCCGGCAGCTTCAGATCCTGGCCCAGAGGGCCGACCGGGAAGACCTGGATGTACACTGGAGGCCATTTACCATATGTGTTTCTCAGGACACTTTCATGCGCCGGAGCGCATTTGACATCCTCAGGTGGATCTCCCTGAAGTATGGCTTTGGGACCTATATACACTATATCAAGGGATTCCTGACTGAAAAAACCAATAAGGAATCGCGGGAGATCCTTAGCAAGCTCATCCACCTTGCCGCCGGAAGCAAGAACCGTGTGTACCTCGACACGATCATCAGCCCCTCCTACACCTCTGCCATCGCCCAGGTGATCCAGCTTTCAGGTATCTCAGGAAAGGGGAACAACATGATCCTGTTCGAATTCTCCCAAAGCAACCCGGAAGCCCTGGAGGAGGCACTGAACACCCACGACATTCTTTATGCCACGGGTTTTGACCTTTGTGTCCTGAGTACTTCCTACAAGGGTTTCGGATATAAAAAACAGATCCACATCTGGATCACATCCAATGACTATGATAATGCCAACCTCATGATCCTGCTGGGCTACATCATCCTGGGGCATCCTGAGTGGAAGGAAGGCATTATAAAAATTTTCGCCCTTTACCAGCATGAAGAGGCTGACCGGAAGAAAGCTGAACTGAAAGCACTGATCAAGGAGGGGCGTTTGCCTATCTCCCTATCAAACATTCGTCTGATCAGTACAGAAAGGGACAAGGAGACCAGGGAGATCATCGGGGAGGTTTCAGTGGATGCGGACCTGACTGTAGTAGGATTCAGGCATGAACAGCTTAAAACTGAGAGCTACAAGCAATTCACCGGATATGACCGGCTGGGGAATGTACTGTTTGTAAGTGCCAACAAAAAGAAAGAGATTAAGTAAAATGCTACCTTTGAAAAAAAAAGCAGATGCAAAAAATCGCCGTCTTCCCCGGATCCTTCGATCCATTTACGGTGGGACACGAAAACATCGTGTTGCGGGCCCTGGACCTGTTTGATATGATCATCGTGGCCATCGGGATCCATTCCACCAAGAAGCCCCTTCTGAAAATTGAAGCCAGGTTGAAGATGGTAAACCGTGTATTCGAATCCCACGATCAGGTGAGTGTGGATTCCTTTTCGGGACTTACGGTCGATTACTGCCGGAAGGTGAATGCAACCCACATGCTCAGGGGCATCCGGACCTCGGCTGACTTTGAATATGAGAGGGCCATGTCACAGATCAACAAACGAATGTTGCCCTCGGTGGAATCGATCTTTCTGCTTACCTCACCCGAATACACCCCCATCAATTCAACAATTATAAGGGAAATCATTGCCCATGGGGGGGATGCTTCCCAATTCCTGCCATCAGGAATCCATATCAAGGATTACCTCTGATGCGAATATTCTGGATCACCCTGGGTCTGCTGCTTTGGGGATGGGGAACACTTTTGGGGCAATCGGTCACGGTACATGGGCAGAAAACAGGGTACGGGGGAAAAACCATCCAGGTCTCCTCCAACCGGAATCCATTCATCACCACCCCCAGGGAGATTGAAAACCTGGTGTGCGACGAACGTGGTAATTTTGACTACTCCACTGAGGTGGATGCCGGGGGAGTGATCCTGTTCGAAACGGGGATCTACAGGGCATATCTTTACGTGGAGCCCGGTTTCCACTATGAGGTTGAAATGCCGGCCTATCAGGAGAAAGCCTATGCGGAAAGGATCTCCCCGTTCTATCAACCTGTTGAAGTTCCGGTGAATGTGCTATCGCGCTCCACCCCGGGCACCGGGGTCATTGATGATCAAAAGAGTGATATCAATTTCATGATCTCCCGTTTTGATCCACTGTTTTCAGTGGCCAACGAAGGGGTGATCCTGAACAGGAGAATGGGAAGGGATAGCGATGTGGATTCCATCATGGGAACCATTGAATTGAATTTTGTCAATGATACTGCCCGGTTCTTTGTGGATTACAGGAAATACAAGTATGGGGTATTGAAGCTGAATGAAGGAAAAACAGGGCTTGAGCAAATCAGCATCCATTACCTGGGCCCTGAAGTGAGGTTTTCACATCCGGGATTTATGGAATTGTTCAATGCAATGTACAGTGAATTTATCTATTATTATTCCAGGACCCCACCGGGTAAAAGGCTCCTGAATCACATTAACCGCACCCATGACCTGGATAGCATCAGGTCTATCCTTGGTAAACATCCCGCCGTGTGGAACGACACAGTGGCCGACATGATCCTTTTGCAGGAGATGTCATCCCTGTTTTATGCGGGTGATTTCCACAAGGAAGCCATCCTGATCCTGCTTGATTCCCTTGAATCAAATCCGGTTTCCCCAGCTTTTGCCATCTATGCTGCACAGTTGAAAGATAAGCTCTCCAGCCTGTTAACCGGTCATCCCCCTCCAGGGTTTGCATTGCCGGACCTTGAAGGGAATACTTGTACACCCGGTGATTTTATGGGAAAGTATATATACCTGATGTTCTGTACACCTGATCACTATGGTTGCATGATGGAGTATCCCTACCTTCAGTCATTTCTTTTAAGACATTCGGAGTACCTGGAGGTGTTGACCGTGATGGTTGCTGAAGAAGAGTCCCAGGTGAAGGATTTCATGCAACGGAACGGCTATGGGTGGAAAGCCCTCTTTTATGAAGGACAGCCCGGGATCCTCTCCGATTATCTGATAAAGGCGTTCCCCACGGCCTACCTCATCGGGCCAGACGGGAACCTCCTCCTCTCCCCTTCTCCCCTCCCTTCTGATGGATTCGAGCAACAATTGTTTCGCATCATGCGGTCCAGGGGCGATATCTGATCAGATCAATCCCCTGATGGCAAGCACATCAAGCACGCTTCCGTAGGTATTTTTGAGGATGAAGCCGCCCCTGGCCGGTTTAACCCACCTGAAGTCCGTGATCCCTTCCTCAGCCTCAAGGACCGGTTCCCCGCTGCCCGGATAATAGAGTTCAAACCACCGGGTCCTTTTCAGCACCTTCCGTTCAGATAATTTATAAGTATGGTAGGTTGAGATCAGCGGTTGCACTGAGTCCAGAGGTTTCAAACCGGTCTCTTCGCCCACCTCCCTGAGCGCAGCCGTTTCAAAATCCTCCCCCTTCTCCAGCTTCCCCTTGGGAAGGTCCCACTTTCCTTTTCGTGCAATGACCAGGAATTCTCCATGCCGGTTAAAGACCAATCCTCCCCCCGCCTCAATAAGCACAAAACATGATTTAAATTCTTTAATGAGCAAAGGAAGGTCCTCGTGGGAGATATAGAGGTTCCCGGCCTCTTCCGAGGAAAAGAAGTCCGCCACTTTTTGCTGCAATTCCAGGCTGTTTGTGAACCTGTAAAAAAGGTTACCCCTCCTTTTATCAATGGTGGAAAAATCCTCTCCAAAAAATGCGACCCTGTCGTTGAAAAAAACTTTATACATTTGTCAGATGGCAGATATTAAAAGAGACGTAGCAGGCTACTTGCTGCAAAGTAAAGCAATAATCCTCGATCCCGCAAAACCCTTTACCTGGGCTTCGGGGTGGCTCTCGCCAATCTATTGCGACAACCGGATCACACTCTCATACACGGAGATACGCAATGCCATCAAAGAGGCTTTTATCAAGCGCATTAAGGGGTTTTTCCCGGAACCCGATGTGATCGCAGGTGTGGCCACAGGAGCCATTGCCCAGGGAGCCCTGGTTGCAGACGGGATGAATCTTCCTTTTGTGTATGTAAGATCATCAGCCAAGGATCATGGGCGCAAAAACATGGTGGAGGGTCGCCTCGCTCCCGGTCAGAAGGTAGTTGTGGTGGAGGACCTGGTCAGTACAGGAGGCAGCTCTCTCAAAGCAGTGGAATCCCTTCGGGAGGCAGGGGCCCGGGTAACTGGCATGGTGGCTATTTTCTCATATGGTTTCCAGGTGGCTGTGGATAATTTCAGCCGCGCAGGGGTTGAACTGGTTACCCTGACTGATTATGGCACACTGGTTGATCTGGCGCTTGAAACGGGTGAAATTGACCAGGGACAGCTTGAGATGCTCCGGGAATGGAGAAAGGATCCGGCCTCCTGGATGAGGTAGCAGGTAATATCACATTAGAACCACTGGAAGTGAAAATCGAAAGCAAGATAGGGCAATCGAGTTACAGCGACCGTGAGATCTTCAAGTTCATCACGGATTTCAATAATTTTAAAAGCCTGCTCCCGGAAGGCAAGGTAAGCGGATGGGAATCCTCCGGCGATCGCTGCAGTTTTCAGGTGGACCCTTTGGGTCGGACTGGTCTGCAGATTATCCAAAAATCACCCAATTCACTGGTCAAGTATGCATCTGTGCCCGAGTTCTCCAGGTACCAGTTCACCATCTGGATCCAGTTAAAAAAGGTAACGGAGAGTGACACCAGGGTAAAAATCACCATTGAGCCCCATGTCAGTAAATTGATGCTTCCCATGATCAAAGGCCCCCTGAAATTGTTCGCCGACAGCCTGATCAACAAGATAGAAGGCTTCGACTTCGCCCATTAGACTTTCCTCTTGGGGACTTTATTACTTTACAAGAGCTATCTCCTGGTGGTTGCATGCTACCACCCTTCCTTCAATTTCCACCAGTAGTTCGCCCAGCCTGTTTACACCCCGGATCACCCCGCTCACCTCACCTGTACTGAATCGGAAGGTCCCTGGCCGGTCCACCATGTAAAGCCGATTGTGATACTCCTCCTCCAGCTCCCCCGAATCACCCGCCTTCAATGACCCGTACCTCTCCATGATCCTGTTTATCAATATTTCTGAGTAAAACTCGGGATCACCGGTTTCGCCGGTTTCAAGGGCAAGGGAGGTAGCTTTAACCGGAAAATCGGGAAACGTTGACTGGTTCAGGTTCAGTCCGATCCCGATGATGGTGTGCGATAGCCTCCCTCCTTTGATTCCATGCTCCAGCAGGAGGCCTGCGATCTTCCTGTGATTGACCATGATGTCATTGGGCCATTTGATAAGCGGTGCAACATGATAATGTTCCAATGTATCGCACAGGGCCAGGGCTGCCAATCTGGAGAGCTGAAACTGTTCAGACGCTGACAAAAATGCAGGGAAGAGAAGCAGGCTCAATAACAGGTTTTCACCTTTTCTGCTGTGCCATGAATGGTCCCCCTGCCCTCTTCCATTCTCCTGGTAATCAGCAATCACCACCAGTTCATGGTCAACTTTCCCTTGCTTTATCATTTCAGCAATGTGGGAATTGGTCGACACTGTGCTGTCAAGTTTGATCATTTTTATGCCCATGGTACAGTTTTTGACAATTAACCTGAAGCATTCAACAATCGGGGCGATTAAATGTTATCCGATCAGGATCTTGAAGCGTACCCAATTTAAGAAATTGTAACATCAAAAATCATTACCTTTGTCAATAAAAAGGCAGATGGAGGAAAGGGAGCCGTTGAACGTGGATCAGAAACACCAGTTAATCATTGAAGCCATTCAGGAGAAAAAGGGACACGGGATCGTTTCCATAGATCTTTCAAAGATTGAAAATTCCATCTGCGACCGCTTCATCATCTGTCACGGAGAATCAGTGACCCAGGTTGGGGCAATTACGGAATCCATTGAACGAAAACTTAAAGAGGAAGCCCGGATAAGGGCGCACCATGTGGAAGGTCTCCAGAACAGCCAGTGGGTCCTGCTGGATTTTTTTGATATCCTTGTGCATGTATTCCAGGAGGAATTCAGATCCTTTTATAAACTGGAGGAGCTATGGGCAGACGGGAAAGTGACGAGGGTGCAACAAGCATCATAAAAAAAAGAGCATGACCGAGAGAAAAAATAATCCGGGAAAATTCCCCGGCGGAAACCTGGGTAACAGGCCAGGTGGCAATAACAAGCCTAAATTTAACTCATACTGGATCATCGGGATCATCCTGCTGGCAATGATCGGTATACAGTTCCTCAGTTCTGGCGGGGGATTAAAGGAGATCGATTCAAACCGGTTCTTCCAGATCCTCAAAAATGGGGACATCGAAAAGATCGTCATTGTCAATAAAGAAAATGTGGAGATTTACATTAAACCGGACAGGCTCTCTGATCCTGCCTACGAGGATGTAAAATCCCAGAAATCAAATACGGTACTCGGGCAGTCTGTGCCTCAGTATGTCTTTAACATCATCAGTCAGGATGTATTCGTTGGCGATCTGAACAGGGTCATGAACGAACTCCCCCCCGAAGACAGGCCCTCAATGACCACGGCTACCCGGCGAAACTATTTAGGGGAGATCATGCTTTGGGTCCTGCCCTTTCTTCTGATCCTGGGCATATGGATCTATATGCTTCGCCGCATGGGCGGTGGAGGAGGTGCAGGCGGAAGCAGCATCTTCAGTGTGGGAAAATCCAAGGCGCAGATCTTCGATAAGGATACAAATGTCAAGGTCGACTTCCATGATGTAGCGGGCCTTGAGGAGGCCAAAGTGGAGATCAGGGAGATTGTGGAGTTCCTGAAGAACCCGAAGAAATATACGGAGCTGGGGGGCAAGATCCCCAAAGGGGCTTTGCTGGTGGGACCTCCGGGCACCGGTAAAACACTGCTGGCCAAAGCAGTTGCAGGCGAGGCAAATGTTCCTTTCTTTTCAATGTCCGGATCTGACTTTGTGGAGATGTTTGTGGGTGTGGGCGCCTCCAGGGTGAGGGACCTATTCAAGCAGGCCAAGGAAAAGGCACCATGTATTGTGTTCATCGATGAGATCGATGCGGTGGGCCGCGCCAGGGGAAGGAATCCCAACTTCGGTTCAAATGATGAGCGCGAGAACACCCTGAACCAGCTGCTTACAGAAATGGATGGTTTCAGCAGCAACAGCGGGGTGATCATCCTTGCAGCCACCAACCGTGCAGATGTACTTGATAAGGCCTTGCTCAGGGCCGGTAGATTTGACCGTCAGATCCATGTGGAATTGCCCGATTTGAATGAAAGAAGGGCCATTTTCGAGGTTCACATGAAACCCATAAAAATTGACAAAACAGTGGATGTGGAATTCCTGGCCAAACAAACCCCTGGTTTTTCGGGAGCCGATATTGCGAACGTTTGCAATGAATCGGCCCTGATCGCTGCCAGGAAAGACAAGAAAATGGTGGGAAGGCAGGATTTCCTCGATGCGGTTGACCGGATTATCGGCGGACTTGAAAAAAAGAACAAGATCATTAAGAAAGAGGAGAAAAGAACCATTGCATGGCATGAAGCCGGTCATGCCACGGTGAGCTGGTTGCTGGAGCATGCAAATCCACTGGTGAAAGTAACCATTATACCCCGGGGCAGGGCCCTGGGAGCTGCATGGTACCTTCCCGAGGAGAGACAGATCACCACCACCGAACAGATGCTTGATGAGATGTGTGCCACCCTGGGTGGACGGGCTTCTGAGGATGTCACTTTTCAAAAGATCTCAACGGGTGCTCTCAATGACCTGGAGCGGGTCACCAAGCAGGCCTATGCCATGATCTCCTTCTTTGGAATGAGTGATAAGATCGGGAACCGGAGTTACTACGACTCAAGTGGACAGCAGGATTTTGCCTTCAACAAGCCTTACAGTGAAAAGACCGCCGAAACCATTGATGAAGAGGTTAAATCACTGATCGATGTACAGTATGAAAGGGCCAAATCCATTCTTGGAAAGAATAAAGATGGGCTCAAGAAACTTGCAGAGATCCTCCTGGAGAAGGAGGTGATCTTCAGCGATGACCTGGAGAAGATCTTTGGGAAAAGGCCCTGGACCAGTGAAGAACCGTTGCCCGTGCGTCCCGAAACCCCGGCCAAGGCCAAGACCAGGAAAGCTCCTGCCATCCAGAAGGAGAAAACAGAGGTGAAAAAAGCAGCAAAGAAGGAGAAGCCCGTCACCTGATGAATGAGGAACTGGTTCACATCTTTTCCACCAAACAGCTATACCTGGCCGAATTGGTCCGGCAAATGTTAAGCGACCATGAGATCCATTCCTTCATTGTGAATAAACAGGATTCAGCATACAAATTCGGGTATATCGAGTTATTTGTGCACAGGGACCATGTGATCAGGGCCAAGATGCTGATCCAGGAATTTGAAGAAAATTGAAAGAACTGATCTTACGCACCCTCACCGGGATTGCACTGATCATCCTGGTTGCAGGATCCATGCTTCTCGGCCCGGTTCCATTTCTTGGGATACTCATCATCGTCTATAGCCTGGGGTATATTGAGCTGTTCCGACTCTACAGCTGGAAGGTATGGCCCGGGCTGTTAATGGGAGCTTCGGCCGGATTACTGCTGCCCCTGTCCTACGCCATTATGCATTACCAATGGGGCCCGGTGTGGCTGGTGCTTCCGGCCCTGTGGTGGGGAATCGGGTATCTTTGGTCAGGCACCCCTGTTTCATCAGTTCTGATCATCCTGTGGCTGGCGCTGCCACTCACTGCGTTTTATAATCTTGGCTGGATGGGAGAAACACAATCGTTCAACCACTTGCTGCCCCTGGCAGTGATCGCCCTGGTCTGGATCAATGATACCTTTGCCTACCTGGTGGGAACGCTCCTGGGAAAGCATCAATTGACGCCCAGGCTGTCACCGGGAAAGACCTGGGAGGGATTCACAGGCGGATCCCTGTTTACCATAATCGGGGGATGGCTGTTTCACAGGGCCACAGGTGATCACTCTGCCACCGTCTGGATGATCATCTCATTGGTCATCTCCACCCTGGGATTGGCGGGCGACCTCTTTGAATCGGGCATCAAGCGAAAAATGAATGTGAAGAACATGGGGGGACTCCTGCCCGGTCACGGAGGGGTCCTGGACCGTTTCGATTCACTACTTTTCGTGGCACCTGCCATGTGGATCATCATGGTTATTTTAAATTATAATCAATGATAAAGATTCACCGCGAGGGATACCTTATAGTGGCCCTCACCATTGGGATACTCCTGTTACTGGTGGGCCTGTCGGCACGGTTCCTTCCTTACCAGGTGAACTATTTTATTTCCCTATTCTCCCTGGTGATCCTTGTGATGATCATGCGCTTCTTCAGGATTCCTCGCAGGCGTCCCCTGATCGATGAGAAAACCATTACCGCACCGGCCGACGGAAAGGTTGTGGCCATTGAGAAGGTTCAACAGGTCGAATTCATGGAGGGTCCATGCATGCAGGTATCCATCTTTATGAGCATCCACGATGTGCATATCAATTATTACCCGGTGAGCGGGGTGGTCACCTACCTTAAATACCATCCTGGCCGGTACCTGCTGGCCATGCATCCGAAATCATCCTCGCTCAACGAAAGGTATTCAATGGGAGTCCAGACCAGCAATGGCCCCCTGCTGGTAAGGCAGGTGGCAGGTTATGTGGCCAGAAGGATACGATGTTATGCTTCTCAGGATGGCAGTGCCCTGCAGGGAACGGAAATGGGATTCATAAAATTCGGATCCCGGCTGGATCTCTTCATACCCCTGGATGCAATCATTCAGGTTGAATTGAACCAGAAGGTCCAGGGAAGCATTACTCCGGTGGCCCGATATAAATAAAAGACTTCCAGGTATTTTTTAACATCCGGTTAACAACATCCTTTGAACTCTTCCCCTATATTGCACAACCGTTAAACAACAAAACACATTCATATGAAAAAAGTATTAGCCGTTTTAGCACTTGCCCTCTTTATCGGTGGAATCAGTGTACCTGCAGTAGCTGCAAGTTACAATGCACCTTCAGTAATTTCGTTAACTGAAGAAGATCCCAAGAAAGATGAGGCTACTGAAAGTACAAAAACTACAGAAAGCACAAAGAAGAGCAGCGAATGCACAAAGAGTGAAAAAAGTGAAAGTGAATGCTCAAAAAAATGTGAAGATAAGTCCTAAAGATATAAGGTCCGTTACATTCAGATTGTGAGTTTTCAGAAGCTGCTCCACCCAGGTGGGGCAGCTTTTTTTTGCTATGCTTACTTTGTCTATATTTGCAGCCTAAATGGGCAGATCTATGGAAAATTTGCAAATCCTGGAGGTATCGGAAGATGTAAAATGGATCGGGATACTGGACCGTGACCTTGTCACCTTTGACATTGTCATGGAAACTAAATATGGCACTTCCTACAACTCTTATTTTATCGAAGCCGAGAAGAAAGCGGTGATCGATACGGTAAAAGAGGCCTTCTGGCCCGAATACAAAGAGAAACTCCTCTCCCTTACAGATCCGGCGACCATTGATTATATCATATGCAACCACACGGAACCCGACCATTCAGGATCGCTGCACCACCTGCTGGAATTGGCCCCCAATGCTACAGTGGTGGGAAGCGGACAGGCAATTACCTACCTGGGCGAGATGCTGGGGCGCCCCTTTAAATCCCAAAAGGTAAAGGATGGTGACATCATTGACCTTGGAAACAGGAACCTGAAGATCATTGGAGCTCCAAACCTTCACTGGCCGGACACTATTTATTCTTACCTGGAAGAGGAAGGCCTCCTCTTCACCTGTGATTCTTTCGGAGCACACTTTGCCGATGCAAGGATGATGGATGACCTGACCGGGGACTATTCAGAAGCTTTTGATTACTATTTCGATGTGATCCTGAAACCTTACAGCAAGTTCATGCTGAAAGCCATAGACAGGATAAAATCATTGCCCATTGAAATGATCTGTCCGGGCCACGGCCCCATTCTTCGTTCCTCCTGGAAAGAAAAGATCGACCGGACAGCGAAACTTGCCGGCCAGTACCTGGAGGATACCAAAAAAGACAACAGGGTACTGGTGGCTTATATTTCCGCCTATGGCTTTACCCGTGCCATGGCAGTCCAGGTTGCCGAAGGATTGCAAAAGAGAGGCAATATCACGGTAGACCTGCTCGACATTGAAACCATCTCCCTGGGAGACCTTGAAGAGCACGTGGTAAGGGCTGACGGGATCATTATTGGCTCCCCGACCATTAACCAGAATACGTTGCTTCCCGTGTACAAGCTGTTCTCGGTAATCAATCCCATCCGGGACAAGGGAAAACCAACCACAGCATTCGGTTCCTTCGGATGGAGCGGTGAAGCTGTTCACCTGATTGAAGCGCATTTGATGAATTTGAAGCTAAACGTGGTTTCCGAGGGTTGGTCTGCCAGGTTCTATCCGGACAGCGAAGAGACGGCCCGGCTTGAGAAACTGGTGGAAGAGTTTGTGAGGGTTTTGCAGTCCGAAACCTGATCAAAGGCCGAATACCAGCTTGCTACGTCCTTTTTCCACTCCCTGTTCAACCCAGTAGATCATGTACAATCCCCTTGAAAGGTGGGAAATTTCCAGGCGCTGGAGGGTGGCTCCCGGCAGGACCTTTGATTGCATTACTGACCTGCCGGCCAGATCAACGATCCGTAACTCTCCCTCTGCCCCTGATTCGGCTCCAAAATTGACGTAGATATGCTCCCTTGCCGGATTGGGGAATACCCACAACGATCCCGGATCACTTCTCCTTGCAGGCATCCCGACACCGGGTGTATGCGGTACCATACTGGCCTGAAGCACCCTGCCATGGTCGCGGTCCTGTACGAATGCAACCACTGCAAGCTCATCAATATCTTCCACATATTCAGCATAATCCCAGGAATATGTCCTGCTATCGGTTTTGCCATCATACCAGGAATTCCCCAGTAACTTTCCGGCAGGGGAAGGCAGCATCTCCAATACAACGTTCCTGAAGGAGGTGTCGAGGTTCAAACCTGGAAGGGCTGTAACCACTCTCTCGATCACCACCAGGTATAGCTGAAGGTTTGAACTGAATTCCTGGGTCCTGCAGGTAACCATGGTACTCGCCTCCAGCCTCTCATCCCCCCACATCACAGCCAGGTCCACATCAAACATCGGGATCTCCAGGGAGGCCTGTTTCAACACGTTGTCATTGGGTTCACCTGCGGGACCGGAAAAATCGAAGGTCTCTCCGGCAGCGGTCCCTCCATTCAACAGGGCAAAAGGGATTCCCTGAACTCCATAGCTGAAATACCTGGTGGAGGGCGGATAAGGATTATTCTCATTCATGGGATCCACCCCAGGATAGTCCACATGATACTGAAGGTCGATCATCGTTCCCGGATGACTCAGGGCGAATTGGTCAACTACCTCATCAGCATCCCTGCTCTCCAGGGAGGAGGAGTTTGTGAAATACTCCAGCAGAGACCTCCTGATCCTTTCCCTGATGATCACATCATCAAATGCAAAACCCTGGTTGCCTATGGATCCCGTTCCTCCTGTGGCAATTGCGATCCTGAATTTCACATGCGACAGTCCAGCCACCAGATCCAGGTCATGTACCGCAGTGATCCATTGACTGTCGGCCTGGAATGGATCGGATCCACCCCAGCCTTGGTCGCTTCCCCCTGGTTCAAGGCTGAGCCCGGTTGCATTGTACCAGTTATTCCCATCTCCCACATTCCCGATGGTTTTCCATCCCTCACTGACCACATCCTGGTACTGCAATACGGCTCCATCCCGATCCGGTGTAAAACTTTTCATCAGCTCCATCTGAAAGACCGGGCTCCTCATGTTACTGAAATCGAAACATCCACTCCGGATCCAGGAATGCTCGGTTAGCCCGGGTTGTTCAGGGGGCAGGTCTGTGAACCACGCGAGGTCACCTGCCACCTGATCAAAACCGTGGAAATCAGGCACACCCCGGATCCAGCTGTTGGACCCCCCGCCAGAACCACTGAACCAGTTGCTCTTCGTACCGTCAAAATCCTCCTTATATCCAGTCGCATCCACCGGTGTGACCGGCATTAACAGGAGCTCCCTTGTGGTATCTCCCTCACAACCATTCTCGTCCCTCACATAAAGATCGACCAGGTAATTCCCCTGGACCTCAAAAAGGTAATCCACCGTATCGGAGGGAGAATTGGTACCGGTCTCTTTAAGAACTCCCCCGGTCAGGTTCCTGATGGTCCAGACCATGGTATCCAGAGATGTGTAGAGTGAGGTGGTCCTGTTCACGAATTCTACCTTCTGTCCCTTTACAAAACAATCGTTGATCCATGTGAGATCTGCAACCGGCCTTTGTGAAAGGATGGTATCCACTGTCCTGCTTCCCACACATCCTCCCCTGATTGTGGCATTGAGTGTGATCTGCCGTGGCCCTGGTTCAGCGTAAAAATGGCCCGGATTCTCCAGGGGACTGTAATTCTTAATTCCACTTGCGGGATCACCAAAATCCCACAACCATCCTTCCACGGTTGACTTGTTATCGGTCAGGTTCTCAAAAGTGACAAGGCCTCCATCCCTCGGCAGGCACGCAGAGCTGATGGTAAATTGAACAGCCGGCACAAACCGGTTGTTTACCTGTCGTGTCAACCGGTGTGAACAGCCGTTGGTTCCGGTATATACAAGGAGGATCTCATTCGGGCCTGCAGGGGCCTCGGGATCTCCGGGGTCATAAAAGAAACCGTCCACCTGGTTACCATGAACGCCCGGGCCGCTGAACTCAAACACCGCCCCCGGATCATTCTCAGCCAGGTTGGGAACAAGCGGATAGGGATCATCGCTTTTGCATACCTGCTCGGGAAGACCGGGGATCTCAATTATCCCGGGATCATTTACCGTGAAGCGGCTGGTTTTAGTTACTGTAACCGTTTGAAATTTATAGGTATAGATAATATCATAGGGTCCTGCCAGACCGGCAGGATCCAGGATAGCCTTATCATCCCCGGGGTTTTTATCGGAAATATGACCGGGTACCGGTTCCTGGGAACCAGCTGCCCTGAGTTCAAACGATCCGGCTATTTGATCCAGGTTTGAACCCCTGATCTCATAGGTTTTCCCGTCATCACAAAGGGCATTGATGGTATCCCCTTCCGAAACCAGGTAAACTGCACCTTCTCCATATAATACGTGCGCCTGGACCTCATCGGAACTTTTGCAACCGATGGAGTTAGTAAAGGTACAGGTGAGAAGGTGCGGCGATTCGATGGCAGTTGCAATCCTGGGATAAAACTGATTCCCGATCACCCCATTTCCGGAAAAAGCAGCTCCGGGGGGAGCAGAGGCAAGGGTGACAGGGGGATCTGTCTGAAGGAAAGTTGTTTTCTCAATCTGAAAAGTGACCGGGGTGCTCGGGAAAACGGATATGGAGACTTCACCATAGGTTTTGCCGGACTTACCGGTCCTGTCTTTGACAGAGGCGATGTAGTAACGGTTATTCTCAACGGGCTTAAGCCAGATGGTATAGGGCGTTTCCACCTTCTTTAACTCGAGGTACAGACCATCCTTATCATTGATTTTCACGTCCCAGGGTGATCGTCCTGTAAAATTGAGGTATGCGGCCACCGAATCCCCCTGGCATACCTCCGTTTCGCTCCCCAGGATCGTTGCTGTAATCTCAGTTGCAGCAATGCTGTTTACATCTAATGACTGCCCCATCGCCAATCCATTGAGGAGGAGGGTAGCCAGGAAAACGGCGCAAATATTTCCTACTTTCATCATGATACAGTTACTGTGTACGACAGGCGCCTAAAGATTGTTTCAAAACCGTTTATGGTCAGAGGGTTCAAGGGTAATGATTCGAGGCTCCGGACTGCCCGGAGCAGCTCTTCTTAACGGGTAAGAAGGAGCCTGGCACGCCCTTTTACATGGTCCGATTCCACCCAGGTTATCATGTACATTCCCCCGGGAAGGTGCGATATATCCAGGTACTGGATGTTGTATCCAGGGATGACCTCCAATTGCATCATGTTCCTTCCAGAAAGATCATTGATGTTCAATTGGCCCCTGTTCGCGGTCATTCTTCCAAAATTGACATAAAGATGATCCCGGGCCGGGTTTGGATAGACCACCAGTGACCGGGTATCTTTTACCCTGCTTTTAATACCCACCCCCGGGGTGTGAGGCTCTTTTTTAACCTGAAGGATCTTCCCGCCGTTATCCCGGTCCTGCACGAAAGCCACCACGCACA
>JAHEEC010000073.1 GCA_024640885.1 Bacteroidota bacterium
TTGTTAATAAGTACCGCCCCAATGTTGAAATTTACGTGCCCTTTCCCCTCCTGTACCCACCTCCCGCGTTAGGCCAAGTGCTCAAAAACATGGAACTTTAAATGAGCAGAATCGAACGTCAAAGTGGATCTGGCACTTTTATTGTTACAGACCAGGGAGAAGGATCCTGTGCGGGAAAAAATTAAGAGAAATTTCAGATTTAATTATGCATCCTTTTTCCCATTTGGATGTCTTTATAATGGAGTAAAGCAAATGAAAGGAACCAAATTGAACGCAGAGTACACAATCATACTTGGGGCAGAATGTGAACTTGGTAAGGCCATGGCCCGTGAAATTGCACGAAAAGGATGCAACCTGATCCTGGTATCCACTACTTCTGTGGACCTGCAAAGGTTTGCCATCGGGTTGCAATTGAAAGAGGAGGTACAGGTGGATGCGGTCAAACTGGACATGTCTGACCAGGATGCGGTACAGTCCTTTATCGCATGGATGAGGGACCGGTATGAAGTGCGGGCCCTGATAAATAATATAACCAGCGACTGGTCCCTCAGCCGCAAGCCCTATGCTTCCGGACTTTCAAGGGATGAATTTATGACCCGTTTCAGGAGCGCCGCCCTGATCATCTGGAGCTTTTTGCCGCAAATGTCAAAACTCTCCTCTGCATTTATCCAGCATATCATCCCATTTCCGTTTAACAGGGAGCAATTCACCCCCGATATGCAACTGTCGGTGGGAAAGATGGTCGCTTTTGCAAAAGAACTGGATGATGAGCTCAAGCATACCGCAGTTTCAGTAAGCGTCTTGCATGCGGCTCCCATCAGGAACATTGTCACTGATTTTGAACTTCTAGATGGGATCACTGAAGAGATTAACAAGGTTACTCCGCGCCTGATCGCCCTTAAAGCGGTCAACGGAATGCTTCGGGGTGACCGCCTGGTCATCCCCGGATTCAGCAACCGGATCAAGTTTTTCCTGAACAGGCATGCCAACTCATGGTTCAGGTCCGCTTCAGAGTCCCTTGATTCAAGCCTCCAGCCCACGGTCTGATTCTTCCCCAAACCCGGCCACCTGAGTGTGGCAATTCCGGTGCCCGGATCTCATTTCTGTTTACCAAAACCATTTCTTAACTTGGGATAACACAAATCCCACGGAAATGAAAGCACCACAACCCATCGCCTGGCTGATCTGCCTTTTCACTTTTTTTTCCTGCACACAACCTGCCAGGGAAGGATCTCTCCCCGAAGGAGAGTTCAACACCAGTTACACGGGGGACCGCCTTGGATGGGTGGCTTTTCCAATGGGTGGAATGGGGGCCGGCATGGTATGCCTTGAAGGAAATGGCTGCCTCTCACATGTATCGGTGCGACATCAACCGGACCTTTTCAATGAACCTTTTATGTTTGGGGCCATCGCCGTGCAAGGGTTGAAAAATGGGGCCAAGGTACTGGAGGGCCCTGTTCAGAAACGCAAGATCTTCGGAACCCCTTACAGCGGGAACGGCAGTTCAGGAAGCAGCTATGGTTTCCCCAGGTTCCAACAGGCCGAATTCAGGTCACAGTTTCCTTTTGCCACGGTTACATTGAAGGATCCGGATATTCCCATGGATGTGGAGATCAAAGGCTGGAGCCCTTTTATCCCCAATAAGGAGGACCAATCCTCCCTTCCGGTGGCCGGGCTTGAATACACCTTCTCAAACACAACCGATTCTGCGCTTGAAATGGTATTCTCCTATCATTCAGAAAATTTCATGCGAATGAGGCATACCAATGAATGGGGTGTGACCTATGAAAATGAGGGGCATTCCATTCAGAGGATTGAGAATGGTTTCGTGCTTTCTCAATCCTGCTTCCCCGATCGGCCTCATTACAAAGGGGATTTTGCCATCGCCACCCTCGAGGAGGCCCTGGTGGACTACAGGTGGTTTCGTGGTGGGTGGTATGACGCCCGGACCCTGCTTTGGGAGGATATCCAAAACCTGAACATTCCCGCCGATACCACCACTGCAGGCTCCAGCAATGCCTCCCTGTACGTACCCTTCTCCCTTGGACCGGGTGAAACGAAAACCATCCACCTTGTGATGTCCTGGTATGTACCCCACTCCGACCACCGGTTTGGGAGCATTCAGCCGCTTCGGGAAGTACCCGCCTGTGATCCGGTGACCGGTTGTTGTTCAACTGAATATACGTCTCAGTTCTACGAGCCATGGTACTCCTCCAGGTTCGAGGATATATTCAAGGTCCACAATTACTGGCTCACCAACTACAAGACCCTGCACGATGAGTCAGAGAAATTCAGCAGCACCTTTTTCGCCTCTGACCTCCCCCCGGAGGTGCTGGAAGCTGTGTCTGCCAACCTTTCCATCCTGAAATCCCCCACCATCTTAAGGCAAAAAGACGGAAAATTATGGGCCTATGAAGGATGTTTTGAGTCGGGGCAGGGTTGCTGTGTGGGATCCTGTACCCATGTCTGGAATTATGCCCAGGCCATTCCCCACCTCTTCCCCAGGATGGAGAGGAGCCTGAGGCAGACCGAATTCAATGAGAGCCAGGATGAAAAGGGACACCAGACTTTCCGCTCGGCCCTTCCCATCCAGGTTACCGATCACTCCTTCTATGCGGCGGCGGACGGTCAGCTTGGAGGAGTGATGAAGGCCTACCGGGACTGGCGCATTTCGGGAGATACCGGGTGGCTCAGGTCACTCTGGCCCGGGATCAGGGCCAGCTACGGCTATTGTTCCTCCATTTGGGACCCTGAAGGCAAGGGGGTCCTTGAAGAGCCCCACCACAACACCTACGATATTGAGTTCTGGGGGCCTGACGGCATGTGCACCAGCATTTACATGGGAGCCACCCTGGCCATGACCAGGATGGCACAGGCCCTGGGAGAAGATACCGATACATATGCACAGCTGCTTGTCAAGGGGACCCAGGCCCTTGAAGGAGAGCTTTATAATGGTGAATACTTCATCCAGAAAACCACCTGGAAGGGGTTGAAAGCTCCCCCGCCCGATGAGATTCCCGAGGGGATCTGGAACCTCGATTACAGTGCAGAAGCCCTGGAACTGCTGAAAAAGGAGGGGCCAAAGTACCAGTATGGGACAGGGTGCCTCTCCGACGGGATCATCGGGGCCTGGATGGATGCGGTTTGTGGGCTGCCCGATTTCCTGGACCGTGAAAAGGTGAAAAGCCACCTGAATTCGGTGTATCAGTATAATTTCAGGACCGACCTCACAGACCATGTCAATCCCCAGCGGCCCGGATTTGGAAACGGGGAGGAGGGTGGACTGCTGCTCTGCTCCTGGCCCCATGGAGGCCAGCCATCCCTGCCCTTTGTGTACAGCAATGAAGTGTGGACCGGTATCGAGTACCAGGTGGCTTCACACCTGATGATGCATGGTGAGGTGGAGAAGGGCCTTGATATTGTCAGGGAGGTGAGGAGGAGGTACGATGGTACCATGCGGAATCCCTTCAATGAATATGAGTGCGGACACTGGTATGCCCGCGCCCTTTCAAGCTACGCTCTGATCCAGGGGATGACAGGCTTTTTTTACGATGCCATCGATAAGAGCCTTCAAATCAATTCACAACTCGGTGAAGACTTTCAATGTTTTATCTCCACCGAGACTGGTTACGGAATGGCCGGCCTGAGAAAGGGTAAACCTTTCCTGGATGTGGTTTCCGGACATATCGATGTTCGGGAGTTCATCCACCAGACCCCAGACTGACAGGCCAGCCAAACCTAAACCCCAACCCCAACATGATAATCAGGGACCGGCCTTTCGGGCCGATTCCTGATCTATATTCTGAGAACTCCTCATTTATTCAGAGAACGCTTCCAGGTGTCTTATGAAGGCCGCCAGGTGCCTTTCCGAACCAGCCAGGAGATATTCAAAAACACGCACTACATTTTCACTGACCGCTAACGGGGCTAACGGATCCAGGTAAAATTCAAGGTCTTCGATATCCAGCGTTTCAATGGCGACGCCGGCTTCCAGCACCTCTTTCCATCCGGGGCTCTCCGATGAAGTCAGGTCGTCATAGATTAGTTGCAGATCAGGATTGGTAAAAATTCCCAAACCATTTTCACCCACTGGATCAACCAGGCCAAAACAGTCGATCAACCTCTTCACTGCCGCCATATGCCTGCTCTCACTTGGAATAATATTCTCCAACGGGAACACTGGAAAGAATTCATAGAAGTAGGCATAGACATCGTAGGCAAGTTTCTCTTCCTCGCGCATGTGGAGGATCGCCTCCTCCTCAGAAGGGGTAAGAGTCACCGGCGTCGTAATTGCTGCAAGGACAACTATGGCCGCATCCAGGTGACTCTCGAAGGCATCCAGGTGTCTTTCCGAACCAGCCAGGAGATTTTCAAAAACACGGATTACATTTGCACTGACCGCCACCGGTTCATCCGGATCCAGGTAAAATTCAAGGTCTTCGATATCCATGTTTTCGATGACGATTCCAGCCTCCAGAGCCGCCTCCCAGCTCGAGTATTGCGGATCGGTCAGCTCCAAATAAAGATCATTCAATTCCTGGTTTACAAAAACGCCCCTGCTATCGTCCACCACCGGGTCAACCAGGCCCAGGGATATGATCAGTCTTTTCAGAGCTTCCATATGCCGATCTTCGCTGGCAAGGATATTCGTGAAAGGATCACTTTCAAAGATTTCATTGAAGTAGGCATAGACATCGCGGGCAAGTTTCTCTTCCTCACGCATAAAGAGGATCGCTTCTTTCTCGGCATCGGAAATTACCGCTGCCTTAAGTTCAGCTTCATTCAGCCTGTCGTTCTGCCGCATACCATCATCAAACCGTTCCATCTTCTCGCACTGTGGCATCGCCAGCATCACTCCCAGCAAAGCAAGGATGACCACTGTGGGGAGTAAATTGATTTTGTTTCCGTTCATGACATCTGTTTTAAATGTATACTCATACAAATTTCGGAAAGCGTGTCAGATGGGGGGTAACGAAATCACGGGAAAATGTTATGAAATACTGCCCTAGTAAAGCTGGTCGATGGACCGCTTGGAGGAGCGGTCACTCTCCTTGTATTCACTTACAGTGACTCCGGTGATGTGCTTGAACTGGTTCGAAAGGTACTGTACGCTGCTGTAGTCCATCATGAAAGCGATCTCGCTGAGGGTGAATTCACCCTGGTCGATGAGCTCTTTAATACGCTCAATCTTGTTCAGGATAATAAACCGCTCCAGGGTAATGTGCTCATGGGAAGAGAAGATCCTCGACAGGTATGCATAGGACAATCCTGTTTTTTCCACCAGGTACTCCGACTTCCTGACCATGGAATCCACATTGTTCATTTGATGGATCAACTCGATCACCGCCTGCTTGATCTCCTCCACCAGCCTGATCTCCCGCGATTCAATCAGGTCGGTGCCCAATCCATTCAGTACCTTCCTGGCATCCTCCAGGGTGAGTTCCTCCTCGGGAAAGGAGATGGTTGCCCTGCCGATACCAATCTCCTCCACTACGAAACCGGCCTTTTCAAGCTCCGCTCTGATCACCCGGAGGCAGCACTGGCACATCATATTCTTGATATAGATGGTAACGGTCATGGCACCGGAGTTGCTACCATGAATTTATGAAATCGGGGCCAGAGTATCAAAAGAATCGCGCGGGACAGGCTGGAAGCCCCTATCCTTTGGAATTTTGTAACATTTTTCCTTAAATACATAACACCGCTCAAATTATGATTCCACATTTTTACGTTGTAAATTTAGATTGAACAGACCATGCGCATCAAAAAAAACATAGCCATCAGCGATACCGGTTTTGTATTCAACCCCACCACCGGTGATTCCTATTCCATGAACAGGGTTGGAATGGAGATCCTGGAGCACCTGCGGGAGAACAGGTCCATGGATGAGATCGTCACACAGATGACCATTGAGTATGAGATTGATGCCCCCAGCCTCGAAAAGTATTTTCTCGATTTTATCAGCATGCTGAAGCAGTTTGAACTCATTGACGAAGACAATGAAAACTAAAGTCACAGTAGCCCTCACGGGGCTCAACAATGTGGACAATCCCGGACCCGGTGTACCCGTGATCCGGGGGATCCGGGAATCGGAGATATTTAACCCGCGGATCATCGGCCTGGCCTACGAGAACCTTGAACCTGCCATTTACATGAACGGTGTGGTGGATAAAACCTACCAGGTCCCCTACCCCTCGGCCGGATCAGATGTGCTGGTGAACAGGATCCTGGGCATCCACAGAAAGGATCCCATTGACGTGCTGATCCCCAACTTCGATGCGGAACTCTATGCATTCATGCGATCTGAAAAGGTCCTCAAAAAAGCGGGGATCAAGACATTCCTCCCCACCCTGGAGCAATTTGAGGGCCGTCATAAGGTCAACCTGCCCGAATTCGGAAAAAAATATAACCTGACCGTTCCCTTCAGCAAATCCATTTCCCGCATCGAGGAGATAGAAAAACTCAGGGCTGAATTTGAGTATCCGCTGATGGTCAAGGGAAAGTTCTATGACGCTTACCTGGCTTACAATGAAGAGCAGGTGAGGATGAATTATAATAAGATCAGCGCCAAGTGGGGATTGCCGATCATCATCCAGGAATTTATCAAGGGCACAGAAGTGAACGTGGTGGCCCTGGGCGACGGGAAAGGCAACACTGTCGGGGCCGTACCCATGCGGAAGCATTATATCACCGATAAGGGAAAGGCCTGGTCGGGGATCACGCTGGATGATCCCAGGTTGATGGATCTGACAAGGCAGATCATCCGGGACATGAAGTGGAGGGGAGGGATGGAACTGGAGATCGTGAAATCACATAAGAATGAGCTCTACATCATTGAGATCAATCCCAGGATCCCGGCGTGGGTCTACCTTGCGGTGGGGGCAGGGCAGAACATCCCTGAAGCCCTCCTGATGCTGGCCATGGGGATGGAAGTCAAACCCTTCACTACATACGAGGTTGGGAAGATGTTTATCCGGTACTCCTACGACCTGATCACCAACCTTAAGGAATTTGAGAAACTCTCTACCCTGGGAGAATTATAATACAGCCAATCATGGAAAAGAAGCCATTCGAAAGACCGTTCATTAAAAAACTCCAGGCGGGCGTGCCCAGTAAATTCGGGATGAAATCCCAGGCCGAACCCATTTCACATATCGATAAGGTCCCGGTTACCGAATTGCTCGCAGAATACGGATCACCGCTTTACGTAATCTCTGAGAAGGCCATCAGGGACAAATTCACCATGGCGCGTCATGCATTCACCACCCGCTACCCCAGGGTCCAGTTCGCCTGGTCCTACAAGACCAATTACCTGGACGCGGTATGCCGCATTTTTCACCAGGAGGGATCCTGGGCAGAGGTGGTCTCCGGATTTGAATATGACAAGGCACTCCAAAATGGTGTGAAAGGAAGCCAGATCATCTTCAATGGTCCCGACAAGACCGACGAAGATCTGAAAAAGGCCATTGAAAATGATTCCCTGATCCACATCGACCATTTCGATGAGATGTATTCAATCATCGCTCTTTCGGAAAAATCGGGGAAGAGACCCAAAGTGGCCATTCGTGTGAATATGGATACCGGGGTCTATCCCATGTGGGACCGTTTCGGGTTTAATTATGAAAATGGTGATGCCTGGGACGCCATCAACCGGATCATGATCAATGAAAAACTGGACCTTGTTGGGTTGCACAGCCATATCGGGACCTATATGCTTTCCACCAGCGCCTATAAGATTGCTGCCGGAAAACTGGCAGACCTGGCCTTCGGGATCGAAAGGAAATACGGGGTTCATATCAAATATATCGATGTAGGGGGCGGGTTTGCATCCAATAACACGCTGAAAGGTGCCTATTACCAGGGATCCGATACGGTTCCGGCCATGGATGAATATGCCGATGCCATTACATCAGCCATCCTGAATTCAGCCATCAATCCAAGGAACCTGCCAACCCTGATCCTTGAAAGTGGCAGGTCGCTGATCGATGATGCCGGGTACCTGCTGGGTACCGTGATCGCAAACAAAAGGCTCTCCAACGGGAACAGGGCCACCATCGTTGATGTGGGGATCAACCTGTTGTTCACCTCGTTCTGGTATGAACACGAAGTGTATCCGGCCGCACCCGTTTCTGAACACATGGAGGAGACCACCATTTACGGTCCACTCTGCATGAATATCGATGTGATTCGCGAAGCCATTGCATTTCCGCTGCTGAAGAAGGGGGACCAGTTCGTGATTAAAAGAATTGGTGCATACAACATGACCCAGTGGATGCAGTTTATCACCCTTCGTCCCAATGTGGTGCTGATCGATCCAAAAGGAAAGGTCCACGTGATACGAAAACAGGAGAATATGGAACTGATCAGGCAACAGGAGGTTGTGCCGGAACACCTGAAATAAGTACCGGTTCTTCAGCAAAATGAAGATGCGGAGAAATTCCGATGACATAAAGCTTTTTCTAAGGGCCATTCCCAACAGTTACGGGCAGGTCTTCTTCTCCGACCAGCGGCTTTTTGCCGTGATTTTAATGGTGATCACTTTTTTTGATCTCAATGCGGGGGCACTGGGGCTCCTTTCCGTGGTCACCACCAACCTGGTGGGTTTCCTGCTGGGATTCGACAGGAAGGTCATCTCAAAAGGGGTTTTCGGATTCAACAGCCTGCTGGTGGGACTGGGCCTGGGGATCTATTTTAAACCCGATATCCACCTGATCCTGGTGATCATCATCGCCGCCATCCTGACCCTGCTGATCGCCGTCACGCTCCAGGGGGTGATCGGGAAATATGCCCTGCCCTACCTCTCCATTCCCTTTCTGATCTCAATCTGGATCATGACCCTCTCCACCAGGGAATTTGAGGCCCTGGGGATCAGTGAAAGGGGGATTTATACCTTTAACGACCTCTACATCATCGGCGGAGATCCACTGGTAAGGATCTATGAATGGTGGAACGAGCTCCAGCTGCCAAGGTCCCTCCGGATCTACTTTATCTCCCTGGGAGCCATCCTGTTCCAGTATAACCTGCTTTCAGGGATCATCCTGTCCATAGGGTTGCTGCTCTTCTCGAGGATCTCCTTCACGTTGTCCCTCGTCGGATTCTACACCGCCTTCCTCTTTTATGAAGTGATCGGGGCCAATATATCTGAGCTGAGCTACAGCTACATCGGGTTTAACTACATCCTCACCGCCATTGCGGTAGGCGGGTTTTTCATCATTCCTTCCACCCGTTCATACCTGTGGGTGCTGGTACTGATCCCCATCGTTGCAATGATCACCATCACCCTTTCGAGGATCTTTACACTCTTCAGCCTGCCCATCTATTCCCTTCCCTTCAACCTGGTGGTGCTCCTGTTTCTCTATGCCCTGAAATTCAGGATCAGGGACTCCACCACGCTGTCCGAGGTACTGATCCAGCATAACTCTCCGGAAAAGAACCTCTATGCCTTTCACAACGATGTGATCAGGTTCAGACAGCATAAAAAGGTGGCCGTTAAATTGCCCTTCCTGGGCACCTGGACCGTTTCCCAGGCCCATGACGGTGAATTCACCCACAGGGATGAATTCAGGCATGCATGGGATTTCGTGATCACCGATGCGGAACAACGGCAATTCAGGGGAGCGGGTGACCTCCTTACGGATTATCATTGTTTTGACAAACTGGTGCTGGCCCCGGCAGACGGTACCGTTGAATTCGTCCTGGACCGGGTTCCCGACAACGTGGTTGGAGAGGTCAACCTGAAGGATAACTGGGGAAATACGGTGATCATCAGGCATAACAACCACCTCTACACTTCCCTGAGCCACCTGAAAGAGGGCTCGGTCAGGGTCAGGGAGGGTGATTCGGTGAAGGAGGGAGAGGAGATCGGCCGATGCGGCAACTCGGGACGTTCACCCTATCCGCACCTTCATTTCCAGGTGCAGGAGACCCCCTACATCGGATCGGTAACCCTGGAGTACCCCATCAGTTACCACATCAACCATCTCCCCGGGGGATTCAGCCTGAAATCTTTCACCCACCCCCGGTTGGATGACCGGGTTTCCAACGTAGAGCGAAGTGACCTTTTGTACAATGCCTTTCACTTTATCCCTGGCAAAAGGTACCATTTCGACATCATTAAAAACGGGGAGAAGGGTGCCTCCACGTGGGAGGTCAATACGGATGCTTATAACAACTCCTACATCCTTTGCAGGCAGTCTGGGGCCATGGCCTATTTCATGAACGACGGCGACCTGTTGTTCTTCACCCATTTCAGCGGGGACAAAAAGTGCCCGCTCTATTATTTCTTCATGGCTGCCTTCCAGGTACAACAGGGATTTTACCAGGATCTGGCAATCGTTGACAGGTATCCCCTGAACCTTATTTACGACCAGCCGCTGCTTGGATTGCAGGATGTGGTCGCCCCCTTCTGGAAATTCCTCCGTTCTGAATATGAATGCAGGTACGACTGGATCGACAATGAGGTCTCACCCTCGGAGATCAGGCTGGTCTCCAGGGCCGGAAATTCAGTGCTGGGCAGGATGATCCGGCAGTATGATTTCACCATTGACCTGAATGAGAAGGGGATCAGAAAGTTTACTGCAGAGACCAGGGGACTTAAACTTGAAGCCACATGTACCGGGTGATCGCTCCAGCGGTGTTATTCATGCTCCTCCTGTCCCGGGCGGGTGCCCAGGAAGTGCCGGACTTTCACAAGGTCAACACCGAAACCTACAGGCTATACCTTGCCCGGCAATGGGACAGCCTCCTGGTCATGGGGAAAGATGCCCTGAAGGCCGATATGGATTACTATTACCTCAGGATGAGGATGGGCATCGCACTCTACAACAAGAAAAAGTACAGGCAGGCCATTGCCCACTTTGAACGGGCCCTCCGGCTCAACCAGGGTGATCAGGCAGCCCTCGAGCTCCTCTATTATTGCAGGCTCCTTTCAGGCCAGGGTGAAGCGGCCAAACTGGTACGGAAGCAGTTCAGGGGGGAGCTGGCACTGAGGATGCCCCCGCCCGGAGGTAAATTCTTCAGTTCCATCGGGGTGGAATACCTTTATCACAGCGGGATCAAAGAGGAGGAGTATACATCTCCTTCTGTAAACGTTCCCGCACTTCCTCCGGGAGTCCAGTATGCAACCGTCCGCTATTCCAACGCTTTCCTCGCCCTTGAGAACAGCATCATCCCCGGATTCTCCCTTCAACATGCCTATACTTTCCTTGCCAAAACCAACCACCTCTATTATTATGACGGGACAAACCAGTTCCAGATGGATGAGCAGCAGGTGACCCAGCACCAGTATTACCTGGCTCCCAGGATTTCCTGGAAGTCCGGACTGAGCATTCAGCCCATGGTCCACCTGGTGGGCGGCCACTACCAGTACCCGGTGCAGTTCATCCCCGGTTATATGGGCGGATTTGGCCAGGTGATCGTGGGTGAACCTGATTATTTTGACCTGGCCACCGGTCTTGGGCTATCCCTGGATATTGGTGTATTCAGCCTGAAAATGGAGGGACAGTATTCCAACCTCAACCAGGCCCGCCAGGTCCAGGGAAGGGTTGGTGCGGTGCTTTACCCGAAAGGGAACCTCGGCCTCTATGCAGGGGCCTTCCTGGCTGCCCAGGTCCAGCGAAGAGGCGGGGATGATGTGACCAGCCTGGTCCCGGAGGCATTGCTGGGATTTTCCATCGGGGAGAAGGTATGGTTCGATCTGGACGCCAGCTTTGGGGATATGTCCAACTACCTGGAATACAACGGGATGATCATTTATAACAGTTTTACAGAGGTGATCGAGAAAAAGGTAAAGGCTTCGCTCTCCTTCCAGGTTTCGGAAAAAGGATCTTTGTTATACCTCGGGGGGCGATGGAGCTCAAACCGGAGCGAGTTCTCACCCTTGGGGACAGCGACGGAGATCACCAATGCATTAAGCTATAACGCATTATCAATATACGGAGGAATATCATGGAAGTTTTAAGAACCAGGAGGCTCATATGGCCCTTCGCATTGGCCATTTTCACCCTGGCTGCCCAGGCACAGGATTTCAAGGAGACCAGGGATGCTTTCCAGCGGAGTTATATCCAGGAGGCAACCGGGGAGATGGTGCCGGCCATTAACAGCCTGAAAAGTGTATACAGCGAAAAATCATATGAAATCAACCTGAGGCTGGGCTGGCTGAGCTACCAGGCCGGTAATTTCACCGAGTCCATGGCATACTACAACAAAGCCATTGCCCTCATGCCCTATGCCATCGAACCCAGGTTCGGGATCGTATACCCCGGTGCGGCCCTGGGGAACTGGACCATGGTCATGGCCCAGTACGACAAGATCCTCGAAGTTAGCCCCAATAACACCATTGCCATGCACAGGCTCGGGCTGATCTACTATGGAAAAGAGGATTATGAAAATGCAAAAAAGTACTTTGAAAAGGTAGCCAATCTTTTTCCCTTTGATTATGATGCCCTGACCATGCTGGGATGGTCCTATTTCAAGCTGAATAACTTCAGGGAGGCAAAAGTGCTTTTCCAGAAGGCGCTCCTGCACACACCCGGGGGAACCTCAGCCACGGAGGGGCTGGATCTGCTGGACACCCCATAGCCATGGATGTCCAATGAATTGGATGTAATTCCAAAAACCTCGACAATGAAAAAGAAGTTCCTGTTCTTCATTTTATGGATGACGGGATATGCCCTTGAGGCACAACCCGTGCTTGAACACATCTATTCCGAATCGGTCAATATCTGTCGACTGGAAAGTGTGGGTGAAGTTTACTACTCCATGGATGTAATGAATCACCAGTGCCACATCTACAGGATGGACCATACCCTTTATAAATCGGTGGCGATCCCCATTCCGGAGGGCTATTACCACTCGGATGTGCAGTTTGTCTCGGAATCCCTCTTCAACGAGGATCCGCTCATTGAGCTGGTCTACAGCTACACCAGATATGTGCCCACCGAAACCTCCTACTACTACACCTACGAGACCAAAGTGGTCAATGAGCACGGAACGGTACTGCTGACCGTGCCGGGAGCCGGTTACACCAATGTCATCGAGGTCCCCGGCCAGGGAAAGAAATTCCTGGTGTACGAATATAACTATTCGGTGATCCCCTACCGGACCTACACCCATGTGTTCAGCCTGCCTGAAACAGATACCACGGAAACCGGCGCACCGGACCAGGTTTCAACCCTGGAGGTACCGCGATATCCCTTTCCCAATCCGGCGGACCACCAGGTGCACATCCCGGTGATGCTCCCGGAGGGAATACAATCGGGCACCCTGGAGCTGTTTGATCTCAATGGAAAAATGGTCATGAGCCATCCGGTGACCGGATCCACCGGGAACCTGGTCCTGCCAACCCATCAACTGGTTCCGGGAACCTATATATACCAGGTGGACCTGGGACATATGCGCCTGCCATCGAAGAAAATAGTGATCCGTTAATTACCGGGCCGGTATGCAGAATGTTCCTTACCTTTATAGAAGGAAATACTCCTGGGGATAATCTTCAGCCATGAAACCAACACCGGAAAATGGCATACAAAGGATCTTAATGGATATTGCCGGGATCACCCGGTTCATTGGGTTATTCTTCAGGAACCTGGTCAGGGGCAGGTTCGAGTTCAGGGAGTTTGTCAACCAGTGTTTTAAATCGGGTTACCAGTCCCTGCTGCTGATCAGCATCACAGCACTGATCCTGGGTTTGGTACTTACCATTCAGACCCGGCCCATCCTTGCGGACCTGGGTGCAGAAAGCTGGCTGCCCAATATGGTATTCATCTCCACCATCACCGAACTGGGTCCGGTGATCATTGCGCTGCTCTTTGCCGGTAAGGTGGGTTCGGGCATCGGTGCCGAACTCAGTTCCATGCGGGTGACAGACCAGATTGATGCCATGGAGGTATCGGCCACCAACCCTTTCAAATTTCTTGTGGTTACCAGGGTCCTGGCCACGACAATCACCCTGCCGCTGCTGGTCATTTACGGGAATTTCATGGCCTTTATGGGTTCATTCCTGGGACTGAAGGCATACAGCAACATCTCTTTCAAGCTCTTTTACAGCCGCGCATTCTCTTCCTTCTATTTTTCGGACATCTTTCCCGCCACCATCAAGACCGTTTTTTTTGGATTCTTTATCGGGATCATTTGCTGCTATATGGGATATTATTCCGACAAGGGGACCGAAGGTGTGGGAAGGTCCGCCAATTCGGCGGTGGTCGTCTCCTCCCTGGTCATTTTCCTGCTGGACCTGATCGCGGTCCAGATCACTGACATGATTCTCTGACCCCATGGAACGTGAGCGCATCGTACATATCACCAACCTGGTCAAATCTTTCAACGGGAAGAGGGTGATCGACGGCATCAGTTTTTCGCTCTATTCGGGAGAGAACCTGGTGCTGCTGGGGAAATCGGGATCGGGAAAGTCGGTGATCGTCAAGTGCATCGTCAGGCTCATGGAGCCAGATTCAGGGATGATCCAGGTGTTTGGACAGGATATTTCCACCTGCAGGGAATCTGAACTGGCGGCCATCAGGACCCGCATCGGTTTTCTATTCCAGGAGGGCGCCCTCTACGATTCCATGACCATCCGTGAAAACCTGATGTTTCCCGCGCGCAGGAATGCCAGGTTGAGGAAACTTCCCGAGAAGGAGCTTCAGGAAGTGGTCCTTCAGCACCTTGAGAGTGTGGGATTGTCCGACGCCATTGACAAGATGCCTGCCGAACTTTCAGGGGGTATGAAGAAAAGGGCAGGACTGGCACGGTCGCTGATGCTGTCACCCGAAATGATCATCTACGATGAACCCACTACCGGCCTTGATCCTTCCACCGGCGATTCCATCAACCAGATGATCCTGAAGATACGGGGGGAGTATAACCCCTCCTCGATCATCATCACCCATGATATCAAATGTGCCAAAGTCACAGGAGACCGCATGCTTGTGCTTCATGGGGGAAAGATCATTGCGGAAGGGACCTTTGACGAGTTGAAGGAGCATCCCGATGAGGAGGTCCTTCTATTTTTTAACCATTAACCGGCAACCATGAAAAACAGACACCGCAGAAGCCTGACCGTTGGATTATTCGTAATCCTGGCCCTGACCATCTTTGTGGTGGGTATCTACCTGGTGGGCAAGAAGGAGAACATATTCGGATCGACCATCACGGTTTCCGCGATCTTCAGTGATGTGAAGGGCCTTCGGGAGGGGGATAAGGTGAGGTTGTCCGGTATTGACATTGGTACGGTGAACACTCTTGTGCTGCTCAGCGATAACAGGGTCATCATCCATATGAACCTGAAAGAGGACGCCGTGAAGTATGTGAGGAATGATTCCCGGGTGACCATTGCCAATGAAGGGCTCATGGGAAGCAAGGTGGTCATGATCATGCCCGGGAGCCTTCAGAGCGAACCGGTGGCCGAAGCCGACACCCTGGAGACTGTGGAACAGGTTGATATTGACGAGATCATGCGGGAGGTGAAAAAATCCAGCGAAAACATCACCGTGGTCTCCAGCGAGCTCATCTCCATCACACAGAAGATCAACCGGGGGGATGGCGTATTTGGTAAGATCTTCACCGACACCTCCTTTACCCATAACCTTGGTGCCACCACCCGGAACATCAACGAGATCACCCGCAACCTCATAGGTATCTCCGACAAAGTCAACCAGGGACAGGGGATCCTGGGTAAACTGCTGGCCGATACGGTCCTTACCGAACAACTGGATTCGGCCGGGCAGAGCCTCAGTCAGATCGCACTAAACCTCATGGAGATCACCGAAAAGATCAACAAGGGACAGGGGGTCTTCGGAAGGCTGTTCACGGATACGGCCCTGACCAGCAACCTCTACCTGAGCAGCAAGAACATGGAGGCAACCACCAAGAACCTGCTTGAACTTACTGCCAAGTTGAACAATGACAGCAGTGCCCTGCACCTGCTGATCGATGATGTGCAGTTTGCAGACTCCCTCCAGCTCATGCTCATGAAACTGGATGACGGCATCGAAGAGGCCACCAAAGCGGCAGAATCGATCCAGAAAAGCGGGCTCATCAGGATGTTCTCCAAGGATAAAGAGAAAAAGAAAAAGGAGGAAGAGGACCTGTGACCCCCGCAGGATCACGATCCCCCCAGTTCGGATGCTAGGACCTGGAAACCTGGAAACCTGTTGGGGAGATGCTGAATTCCACAAACCTTGCCCTCGGGTTGGGGGGATCCGACTCCAGCCGGCTCCTTATCAGGGTAGCCGCCTCGGCTGATTTTGCACACATGAAAAGATAACCTCCGCCACCGGCTCCCAGCAACTTATATCCCAGCAGGTAATCCTCCACCTTCCCGATCATGTGTTGGATGACCGGGGGGTTGGTCCCTTCATCAAGTCGCTGGTTCAATTCCCAGCTGATGGCCACCTTTTGGGCAAGGCCCTCATAATCATTTTTTAAAATGGTTTCGAAGGTCTCTCCAGCATGTGCTTTCATTTCCTTGAAGATCTCCAGGTGGCGGGACGAGTTCAGGAACATGGCCTTCACGATCTCTCCGAGGATATCCCTGGCCACCCTGGTCACACCGGTGTAATAGAGGAGCATCATCTCTCTTGTGGAACGCTGCGTAAAAAGTTGATCCGGCAACCACTTGATCCCGGGCATTTGAAGGATCCCCGGCGAGGTCTCCAGGAGCTTGATCCCCTCGAAGATCCCCCCGTACTGATCCTGCCATCCTCCACCTGTGGTGAGCATCTGTTCCAGGATCAGGGTTCGGTACGCCACTTCATGTTTATCCCAATTCAATCCGCAAAAATCACTCAAAGTGCCCAGTACCGTAGCAGCAAGGTTTGAGCTGGTGCCCAATCCCGATCCTTTGGGGATGGCTGCCAGCAATGACATTTCAATCCCGCCACCGAAAGCCTTGAGCTGGGATGCCAGGTCTGGGTAATTCCTCCCGGAGAAGTCAGGGCCAAATCCGGCCAGCACCAGCGCAGCTTTGGGTATGGAGAATCCCCCGCCTGGCTGGTCATAGCTGCCCAGTTCCTCATAGGTTGTGATTTCAACCTTCTGTCCCAGGTCAATGGAGCGAAGAACGATCTTGTGCTCCTCAAGCGGCCGGGCAAAAACCTGAAGGGGCAATTGTCCGTTCAGCTCCACGGAAAGATTCACCACGCTCCCCCCTTCCATGATGCAGTAGGGTGGCGTATCGGTCCATCCACCCGACAGGTCCAGCCTCACCGGGCTCCTTCCCCACAGGATCTGGTCATCCAGCAGGTTTCGCTCAGGCGAAACGGGTTTTGATTTCAGGGTCTGCACCATCTCTTCACGAAGGATCCTGAATGCCTCCTTTTCGTAGTGCAGGGCATCCTGCCCGTTCCCCGAAACCCTGGCCCTGAACATATTGTCATTGATCCTTTTGATGACTGGTTCCTGGTCTGCCAGGGGTTCAGGAAGTTGCAGGCCTGATTCCTTGTAATCTGAGGCGGCAAGCTCAAGGTCCAGGTAATAGAAAATGCTTTTATGGTGATTGGCCGCAAGCCTGGGAAGGGAACGGGCCCTCAGTTCCTGCCTCTGGTCGTTGCTCCTTTTGATATGGGCCCTTTGAGAGAGATCCATGGCCGATAAACGCCTGGATCCCAGCCATGTATCCCCGTTGGTTTCAAGGCCCAGCATGGATGCGATCAATCCGGGAATCTCATCCATCGTTGTAAGCGGGAAGAGGGGAATCTCCTGGAGGGATGAATCCATGGCGAGCCCTGCCCTCTTCGGATCAATGGACCGCTCCTTGAGCCACTCCTTCAGGGGATGACCCATCCAGGTTGCGCCCTGATCCGGGCTCTCTCCAAAACTGTCCGAAAAGCCATACATCCTCAGGCAGTATTCACTTTCTCCCACAGGCACCATATCCAGGCATACCTTTTCCGGGATCTCCAATTCCCAGTCATTCTCGGGGATTCCCGTCAGGATATGGTGGTGATTGAGTTTCCAGCTCCCGGGGATGTGGCAGCTTTCGATCCAGATGTGATGGTTGGCCTCGGTAAACTTCAGGGAGACTTCCGAGTTCTGCTGGAAAATAGAGGGGTGATGGTCCCCCTCACGTGTGAGCTTCAGGCGCTGGTCGACAATCCTGTTCTGGAGCCTGAGTGAGGATTCAATGAGGTCGTGGTTGCTGCCAAAATGGTAAAATTCCCCCTGGTGGATGGGGTGCAGCTTCACCTCAAGTTCTCCCAGTTCAGGGTCCGGATCATGTGATTCACTGCCAAATGCCGTCAGCATCTCACCGTAAAGATCATAAAATCCCGGGCTCCCCTCCCTGAACTTTTGCTTCTGCGGGTCCCATCCGGATTTCAACATTAACTTCATGGTGGTAGCGGCATTGAGCATCACGATTCCTGAATCCATCAGGTAGAGGTAATCCTGTGACAGCTCCCTCAGGCTCTGCAGTGACGGCTTCTGCTTCACAAAAGCCAGTTTATCAGCCTGTTCCCTCTTGCTGAAAAAGACCCCGTGCCGGGTGGCAGTGGCATCCTCCACCCAGATCCCAAAAACCAGCACATCTGCCTCCGGAAGGTTTTGAAAGCGGTCAGGTGAGATGAACATCACATCGCCACTCCCGATCAAGGTTGTATAGCTGTCCGGGGCGACCTTCAGGATCTTCTCATAGAAGGCGGCCTGGAAATCGAGAAGCCTCTGATCCAGGTACTGTCCCTTGGACCATCTGAATACCGGCATCGGTATCAGTGATTTACCCCAGGGTGCATAGGCGGGCAACCGGCGGCTCTCTCCTCCCGAATGGATCACCATACACCGCCTGGAGGAGAGCCATGAGTGGAAGGTCCCCCTGAAGCCCGAGGCCCTGAAGGCTGCATCCAGGATCGCCGCTGTTCCACCACCCGAACCCACTTTCGATTGACCTGGGTCCGAACCACAGAACCAATGGCCGGGATTCCTGTTTTCCAGCGTGTGAAAATGACCGGGCATTCCCGTAGGAAGTGTGATCAGCTTATGAGTGGTCATGAAAGGGCGTTTTCATCAAAAATAGTGGTTTCAGGGAAACTTCCTTATCTGGCTCCCGGTCAGGGAAAAAGAATAAACAGGCCAGGCGATCATCAACGGCAATCTGAAGGCCTTAGCCCGCATCA
>JAHEEC010000017.1 GCA_024640885.1 Bacteroidota bacterium
AAAGATCTGGGCGATATCAGGATCGGTGCCAGGAGATCGCCTTACCTTGGAGAGTGGGGCCAGGTCATGCACACCGTGGAGGAGGTGAATGGCACCGATTCCACAGTGGTCAATGAAGATCTGCTCATCCAGAAAAATACAGGCTATGCACAGATGGATATCATCCAGAAAGTGCGCTTTGCCCCCTCCAGGTATGTGAATTGGATCCTGAATTTGCAATATTCCACCTCCTCGGATATAGACCGCCTGGACATGCTGAATAATTATCGCGGCGGGAACCTGGAGTATGCCTCCAACTACTACGGGCCACAGAACAGGTGGTTTCTTTCCCTTAAAAATGTGTTAAGGAAGGACAACCGTTTCTTCACCAACATGACCACCATCGCGGCCTATCAGAAAATAGACGAGGACAGGTACTCCCGTAAATTCAGGAACCCGGAGCTTTTATCCCAGCAGGAGGATGTCCGGGTCCTCAGCCTGAACGTGGATCTGCTCAAGGTATGGGACGCCAATCATAAATTCAATTATGGCGTTGAATTCAACCATAATACAGTTGAATCACAGGCCTGGTATGAAAATATCCACACCGGGGAACGCCAGCAGGCTCTCACGCGTTACCCGGAGGGGGGAAGCTGGACCTGGAGCACCTCGGCCTATGCGAGCTACAAATGGATCCCCGGCAGAAAAGTGGTGCTGACCGGTGGAGCCAGGTACAATCAGGGAGTTATGGCCTCCGAGTTCTCCAACCCGCTGCTCCCCTACGACCGCATCCAGATCTCACACGGAGCGGTCACCGGCAGTGTGGGGCTGGTATATGCCCCTTCCGATCGATGGCAGTTGAACGCCATCCTGTCAAGCGGATTCAGGAACCCCAACGTGGATGATTACGGGAAAGTGAGGGCAAAAGATGATCTTGTCACGGTGCCCAACGAGGATATTGCCCCCGAATATTCATACAACGGTGAGATCGGGATCATCGGGATCGTGGAGGGCTACATGAAGATCGAGGTGGTGGGTTTCTATAGTTACCTGAAAGATGCCATCGTAAGAACCAACTATCAGCTGAATGGCCGGGACTCCCTGTACTATGATGGCGATTACTACCGGATCACCACCAACTATAATGCAGGACAAGCCTATATTTACGGTGCATCCCTGAACTTTACCTCCAACCTGAACAGGAACATCATCCTGAAGGGAACACTGAACCATACAAGGGGACACAACATCACAGACGATGTTCCCATGGGGCATATCCCTCCCCTGTTTGGCCGCACCTCCCTCACATACAGGAACCGCCTTTTTTTCCTGGAATCCTATGTCGTTTACCAGGGTTGGAAACATGCTGCGGATTTCTCACCATTCGGGGAGGACAACGAGGAGGAGGCCATGGAGTACGGGTTTCCATCCTGGTGGACCGCAAACCTGAAAGCAGGGTTCAGCGCGGGACAATATCTTCATTTAATGCTTGCCGTGGAGAATCTCTTTGATCAGTTTTACAAGCCATTTGCCTCCGGGGTGAGTGCCCCCGGGATAAACTTTATCCTGACTGCCCGGTTTACCCTCTAATCCTTTGGGAGGATGGGCCACTTTTGGTAACTTTCCGCATCATGCAGTCCATTGATCCGGTTATCGAAGAGGGGTGGAAGAAGATCCTCTGGCAGGAGTTCCAGTCACCCTATTTTACAGATCTGAAAGAGTTTCTGGTGAAAGAGAAACAACAATTCACCATATTTCCACCCGGGAAACTCATCTTTAATGCATTCCAGCATACCCCTTTCCATAAGGTAAAAGCCGTGATCCTTGGACAGGATCCCTACCATGGCGCGGGACAGGCCCACGGGTTATGTTTTTCTGTTCCACCCGGGAGCAGGCAACCCCCTTCACTGGTCAATATTTTCAAGGAGTTGAAGACCGATCTGGGTATGGAGGTGCCGCTGCATGGAAACCTTGAGAAATGGGCCGACCAGGGTGTCCTCCTGCTGAATGCCACCCTCACCGTGCGGGCCGGCCAGGCCGGGTCCCATCAGAACCGGGGATGGGAATCTTTTACGGACCGGGCCATCCAGTTGATCTCTGATCAGAAAGAAGGGGTGGTCTTCCTGCTCTGGGGACGATATGCCCAGCAAAAGGAGGCCCTTATAGACGGGAAGAAGCATTTGATCCTGAAAGCAGCGCATCCCTCCCCCTTTTCAGCCCACAGCGGATTCTTTGACTGCCGCCACTTTTCAAGGACCAACGAGTACCTCACACAGCAAGGAAAAGAGGCAATTGACTGGTCCCTCTAACTATTTTGGCACACTATTTGCACCTTGTTAGATGACAGTTCATCCAATCATATTCCCTGACAACGTCAGGGCCAGGTCCGCCTCCAACAAGGCGGACTTTTATTTTATCCCCTTTTGAGTGAGAAAAGCAGGAAGGAGTGTGATCCGGCCCTAATACAGGGAAGAGAGCCATTCATGAAAACGTTCGATCCAGGTGTCCACCGGGAGATGCTGTGTATTCATCCCAAATCCGTGGTTTCCTTTCTCGTAGAGGTGCAGTTCAGCCGATTTTCCGGCCTGGATCCATGCCTCATAGAGCCTCAGGCAATGCACCTGGAATCCAAACATGTCGTCTGAGGCCGCCAGGATGAAGAGGGGGGGCGCATCCGCCGGTACAGGGGGATTTCCAAAACTCCCCACATAGGGATAAATGGGTGCTGAAAAATCGGGCCGGCTATCGCCGGAAAAGGTATAGGCCACCCCGGCCGCTACGGTACCCCCGGCGGAGAACCCCATAATCCCGATCCTGTCAGGGGAGAGCCCATATTCCTGCGCATGGAGCCGAACATATGCAACGGCCCTGTTTCCATCGGCAATGGCCATCCCTACTTCCGGCTCGATCTCCCGGTTGAACTTTTCAGTGTTGGGCCCCTTCCCGATGAACTCCATCATGGGATTGTCGGTCAGGCAGTGGACCAGCCGGTACTTCAGCACAAAGGCGGTGATCCCCTTTTCATTGAGCCACCGGGCCACCTCCAACCCTTCGTTTTGCATGGAGAGGAAGTGGAATCCGCCTCCCGGGCATACAACCACAGCAATCCCGGTAGCGCTGCCAGGTACTGGTTCAAACAGGGTCAGGGTGGGTTGGGATACATTGTATACCATGGATCCATCGCCCGGGGAGACCGATTGTTCGCTCCAATCCCAGGCTTCAGAGCCGGGGGCAGCACCTTCATACAGGGGAATGACCTTCTGGGCATGGAGGGTGCCGGCAAGGAGGACCCCGATCAGGACCTGGATATTTTTCATGACAGGAAAGGTTTAATGAGTCCCCGCCCTGAAGCCGGGACTTTCGTTATTGCGATGATCTTTTTGAGTTAGAAGGAACGATAACCGAGGATCTCGCGCACATCCCTAACGGTTTTGGACGCACTTTCACGGGCTTTCTCTGCCCCCATCCTGACTACTTTGCGCAGGTATTCGTCGTCATTATAGATCTCCAGGATGCGATCCCGGATGGGGGAGGTAAAACTGATCATATCTTCAGCCAGCTGTTTTTTCAGGTCACCATAGCGGATGGTGCACCCGTTGTACTGTGCCCTGAAATGTTCCACCACATCGGGAGTGGATAACAGCTCGAGCAGGTAAAACAGGTTGGCCACCGGTTCGGTCATGGGCGAATTGGGAACCTTGGGGCCTTCATCGGTCACTGCGCGCATCACTTTTTTCCGGATCACTTTGGGTTCATCGGCAAGGTAGATGCCGTTGCCCTCACTCTTTCCCATCTTCCCCGTCCCATCAAGTCCCGGGACCTTGATCAGCTCCTGGCCAAAATTATAGGGTTCGGGCATGGTGAAATACTCCACCCCGTACATGTGGTTGAACCGGCGGGCAAACTTCCGGGCCATCTCCAGGTTCTGCTCCTGGTCCTTGCCCACAGGAACCTTATCCGCATTGTGAATGATGATATCTGCGCACATCAGGACAGGATAGGTCAGCAATCCCGCATTGATATTCTCCGGCTGCTTTCGGATCTTCTCCTTGAAGGTGGTGGTGCGCTCCAGCTCTCCCACATAGGCATTCATATTGAGCAGCAGGTAGAGTTCGGGGATTTCGGGCACATCGCTCTGCACATACAGGGTGGCCACTTCAGGATCCAGTCCGGCCGCCAGGTATTCCGACAATACAGTCCGGATGTTATTTTGCAGGTTTTCAGGTTTGGGGTGGGTGGTGAGGGAGTGATAATCTGCCACAAAAAAGAAACACCTGTTCTCGTGTTGCATCCTTACAAAATTCTTCACTGCCCCGAAATAGTTTCCCAGGTGCAGGTTTCCCGTTGATCTGATGCCGCTCAATACTGTATCCATAAGTTCCGGTAAGCTTTTGTAAGGTTCCTGCAAAACTATAAAATGTTATTGAAAAAACGTACTTTTGCCACGATGACAACCACCCGCCAGCATAAAGTGTCAAGGCTGCTGCAAAAAGAGCTAGCCCAATATTTCCAGAAAAACGGTTCGAAGATCACGGGGGGAAAGATGGTCACCGTTACGGTGGTAAGGATCAGCCCCGACCTGGGTGTATCCAAGGTATACCTCAGCATCTTCCCCGGCGAGGGGTTACAGGATGCCCTCGAGGCCATCTCCGGCAAGGCGGGCCTGATCAGGAGTGATATGGGCAGGATCCTCAGGAATCAATTGAGGCATATCCCCGAGTTTGTTTTCTACCTGGATGATTCGCTGGACTATATCGACCGGATCGATAACCTCTTAAATGAATAACGATGCAGTACGATCCCATCAAACGGAGTCTCGGTAACATCTTCAACCGGACGCCTTTCCTCAGGATTCTTTTTTACCGGTTGCTGGACCTGCTCCTGCTCCGTTCCTGGCACATCAGGAAGGAGCTGAAGGAGCTGAAAAGGGGGGGCTTCACACCCGGCCATATCGCAGATGCAGGGTCAGGATTCGGCCAGTATGTCTACCACCTTTCAAAGAGATTCCCCGGGGCCCGCATCACCGGACTGGATATCAAGCAGGAACAGGTGGATGACTGCAACGCTTTTTTTTCATCCATCGGCACACAGGAGCGGATCACATTCGAATACGCAGACCTGACAAAACTGGAACAGGCTGAGGCCTATGACCTGATCCTTTCGGTAGACGTCATGGAACATATAGAAGATGACCGAACCGTGTTCAGGAGGTTCCACCAGGCGCTGAAGCCGGGGGGCCAGCTGCTGATCTCCACCCCTTCTGACCAGGGAGGTTCGGATGTACATCACGAGCATGAGGAATCGTTTATCGATGAACATGTGCGGGACGGGTACGGTGTGGATGAAATTGAAGGTAAACTAAGGGAAGCCGGGTTTTCAGAGGTCCACGTCAGGTATTCCTATGGAAAGCCCGGAAAGATCTCATGGAAACTTTCCATGAAATTCCCAATCCTGCTAGCCAGTGCCAGCAAACTCTTCCTGCTGCTCTTACCCTTTTACTACGTGGTTGTATACCCGGTCTGCTTTTGCCTGAACCTCCTTGATGTCTCCCGGCAGCACCCCACGGGGACGGGCCTGATTGTAAGGTGCAGAAAGTGAACCTCTCCTTCTACATAGCCAGGCGTTATCTTCTCGGGAAAAAGTCCCAGAATGCCATCAATATCATTTCCGGGATCTCCGTACTTGGGGTGGCAACCGGAACCATGGCCCTGGTCATTGTCCTGTCGGTATTCAACGGCTTCGACCAGGTGGTCAAATCCCTTTTCAACTCCTTTGACCCGGATATAAAGATCACCGCCGTTCAGGGAAAGACCTTCCTCCCGGGAGGTGGGGTCACAGATGCGCTCCTGGGCCTGCCCGGGGTGCTGGCCGTTTCAGAGATCATGGAGGAAAATGTGTTGCTGCTGTACGGGGATAAGCAACATATCGCCACCATCAAGGGTGTGGATGATTCCTTTAAGGAGGTAACGGGCCTCGATTCCATGATCTATGACGGGGAGATGAAACTGAAGGACCAGAACAGGCCCTATGCCGTAGTGGGCCAGGGTGTTGCCTACAGCCTCAGGATCGGGCTCAATTTTGTGGATCCCCTCTTTGTTTACACCATCGACAGAAAATCACCACTCAATATGGCCCAGCCGGAAGAGTCCATCCGGAGGGATTTCATCTACCCGTCGGGCATCTTCTCCATTGAACAGGATTTTGACTCCAGGTATATCATCGTTCCCATCGAATTTGTCCGTAAACTGCTTTCCTACGACAGGGAAGTTTCATCCCTGGAGCTCAAGCTTGACGGGCGTTTTCCGCCGGACCGGGTACAGGAAGAGATCCGGGCGGTCATGGGGGAGGCGTTCCATGTAAAGAACAGGCAGCAACAGAATGAGTTGTTCTACAGGGTGATGAAGTCTGAGAAATGGGCCATATTCCTGATCCTTACCTTTATCCTGATCATTGCCTCCTTCAATATCATCGGCTCCCTGAGCATGTTGATCATTGACAAGAAACAGGATATTGTCACCCTGCGAAACATGGGAGCCTCCCACAGGCTCATTGAGCGCATCTTCCTGGTAGAGGGATGGATGATCTCGGTGATCGGCAGTGTGACCGGTATGCTCCTTGGAACAGGGATCAGCTGGGTACAGCAGCGGTTTGGAATCATCAGGTTGTCGGGCAGCGGCAACTTTGTGATCGATGCCTATCCGGTTAAAATTGAGCTGGCCGATATCTGCCTGATTTGGGCCACAGTCCTGCTCATCGGGCTGATCGCTGCCCGTTACCCGGTAAAACAGATTTCCCGCAAGTATTTGAAAAGCCTGGAGAGGAACGGTATTGTTTAAAACTTTGTACATCTCCTATCTTCAGATCATATAATTTTATATGCATCAGAGCACAATTGTGCCCGCAGCTGCAACCAAAGTCAGGAAATAACTGTATTGAAGATATTGACTGGCGTGGATGCCAGGTATGAATTAACCGGTGAAGTCTCTATGAAAATATTCAGGAACTCATTATTCACGATCCTCGTCATTCTTTCTTCAGTGATATCATTGCGGGCACAGGATATCACGATTACCGATGTGACGACCACACCGGTTTCATGCGGAGGCGGCTCCGACGGAACGATCACGGTTACTGTAACAGGGGGTACCGGTCCCTATACCTACCTGCTTGTGAGGGGCGGGGTGCCGGTGGAGAATGCAGGTCCCATTCCCAGTCAGACCTACACATTCACGGGCCACATCAAATACTCCAACTATATTATTATTGTTTCCGACAAGTCCAAACCCGTCGGGAACGATATCAACTTTGCCACCATTGACGGTCCCGATCCCATTTCAATCACCACTGCGTTGTCAACCGATATCACGTGCAACAACGCCAACAACGGGACCATCACCGTGGAAGCCACCGGGGAGCAGGGTGACTTTGTATTCAACCTTACCGGTCCCGTGAACGAAACCAATGAAACCGGTTTTTTCAGCGGGAAGCCAGGGGGTGATTATACAGTGCTTGTGAGTGATAAGTATGGTTGCCCGCTTACCGATATCACCCCGGTGCTGACCATCAATAATCCTTCGGTGATCTCCATTGCCGAAGATAATGTCACCCCGGTGCTGTGCTACGGCGAGGCCACCGGTGCCATTTCCATCACACCCTCAGGGGGAGTTCCGGGGGGTGCGGGAAGCGGGTATACCTACCAGTGGACCGGACCGGGCGGGTTCACCTCCGGCGCCGAGGATATCACCAACCTGGCCGCGGGGGATTACTTCGTGACCGTTTATGACGGGAACCTCTGCAGTTCCAACGCGGGACCCATGACCGTCACCCAGCCCCCGGAGATCACCGTGATCCTTGACAACAGCACGGATGTGACCTGCAACGGAGGCAGTGACGGAAGTGCGGCAGTCACCGCCGGCGGAGGCGTTGGGGGCTATAGCTACCTCTGGGAGGGACAATCCACAGGGCTTACCTCCACCAGTGAGGACCCCGCCAACCTGGAAGCCGATACCTATGACCTGACCATCACTGATGCCAACGGCTGCCCAAAGAGCTTCCTTTCGCTGGTGACCATTGATGAACCGCCGCCCTTCACCATCGCAGTGGATGGCACCACCGATGTCAACTGTTCCGGCGGGTCCGATGGGTCCGCAAATATTACCCCGGGCGGGGGAACTCCCCCATATACCTATGCGTGGACCGGAGCCACCTCGGGTTATACCTCCGCGGTCCAGGATCCCGTGAACATGCCGGCCGACGATTATTCCCTTACCATTACCGATTCCCGCGGCTGCAACCGGCTCTTTGCTTCGCTGCTCACCATTGATGAGCCTTCTCCGCTCATCTTTAACCTGGTCGGAACCTCTGATGTTTCATGTTTCGGAGGAAATGACGGATCGGCGGACATCACCCTTACCGGGGGCACCACCCCATACCTCTTCAGCTGGACCGGAAACTCCACCGGGCATACTTCGGCCCTTGAGGACCCCGATGACCTTCCCGCCGACACCTACAGCCTGACCATTACAGATAACCAGGGATGCACCCTGGTTTTCCCCAACCTGCTGGTCATCGATGAACCTTTGGAACTTGATGTCACCGTGGATAATATAACCGACGTGGATTGCAACGGGGCCGCCACCGGGGCCATCCAGGTCACCCCATCAGGGGGTACGCTCCCTTACACCTTTGCCTGGAGCGGACCCAATGGATTTACAGGGACCACAAAGGATATTTCCGGGCTTGAGGCAGGGACATACAGCCTGACCCTCTCCGATGCCAAGGGTTGCGTCATGGTTTTCACCGATCTGGCCACGGTCGCCGAGAACACGGCCATTACAGCAACCTTCAACATTTCCCCGGTCACCTGCTCCGGGGGATCGGATGGTTCCATCAATCCCAATGCCTCCGGCGGAAAACCAAGCTATTCCTATAGCTGGACCGGGCCCAATGGTTTCACCTCCCCTTCAAAGAATATTTCAGGGCTCGTTGCCGGGCCTTATATCCTGACGGTCACCGATAACCTGGGTTGTATCCAGGAGATGCCTCCCCAGGTGGTCACCGAACCTCTTCCAATCACTGCCACGGCCACCCACGTGGATATAGATTGTTTCGGGGCCGCCGACGGATCCGTGGACCTCACTCCCTCGGGGGGAACATCTCCCTATAGCTTTGCCTGGACGGGGCCCGGTGGATTTACCTCCAACTCCGAGGACATCTCCCTGTTGCAACCCGGCGCTTACAGTGTCACGATCATTGATAATGCCGGTTGCATCATGGCATTTGCCGGTATAGCCACCATCCTTGAGTCGCCCGAGATCCTGGTCTCCTTTGTGAAGAACGACATCTCCTGTGGCGGACTGACCGATGGCTCCATCGATATCACGGTGACCGGCGGTCTCCTTCCATATACCTTTGCATGGACAGGCCCCTCCGGCTTTACCTCGACCTCAGAAGATATTTCGGACCTGGCAGCAGGCAGCTACAGCCTGACCGTCACCGACGGAAACGCATGCGTCGTCAGTTTCCCCGGTGCGGTGACCATCATTGAACCGGTTCCTGTGGTTGCCACCTACATTTCCCGGGTGGATGTGACCTGCAACGGGGACGCCACAGGATCCATCCTGATCAATGTGGCAGGAGGTATACCGCCTTATACCTTTAACTGGACCAACAGCTCGGGTGCCACCCAGTCCACCGATGAAGATCCTTCCGGGTTGCCAGCCGATACATATTCACTGGCCGTCACCGATCTGAACGGGTGCACTTCCAGTTACCCCGATTTTGTGACCATCACCGAACCATTACCCCTGGTCAGTTCACTCCTGGGAACAGATATTACCTGTTATGATGAAGGGGATGGTACCATCTCCGTGACCACCACCGGGGGGACGGCACCTTACGAGTATTCCATGACCGGGGCTGCCGGGCCCTACCAGCCAGCCAACCTATTCACCGCTCTGGCTGCTGGTCCACACACCGTTTGGACCCGGGATGCCAACCTGTGCGTAGTGAGCAGCACGGCCACCCTCAATGAGCCCGATGAGATTGTGATACCCGCGGAGACGGTGAGCGGCCAGCTCCTCTGTTTTGGGGATGCTACGGTTCAAATCTCAATCGGGGGAGTATCCGGGGGTGTTCCGCCCTATGAATACTCCATCAACAACGGGGTTGATTTCTATCCATCCAACAGCTTCCCCAACCTGGGTGCCGGCAACTACCAGACCATGGTCAGGGATGCCACCGGATGCACAGCTCAGGGGAACCTCGTTGTAATCAACCAGCCCCTGTTGCTGACCATCGATACCTATTCCCAGGATGATATCGCCTCCTGCTTCGGTGCCCTTGAGGGCCGGATCCAGGTCGCCGCAGCCGGCGGGACGGGCGTTCTGACCTATCTCCTTGACGGAACCATTTCCAACACCACCGGGGATTTCCAGAACCTGGCCGCCGGTCCCCACCAGCTCCATATTGAAGATGCAAACGGCTGTACCCTTGATACTTCGGTGACAATTCTTTCCCCGCTTCCCATCCAGGTTGATAACCTGGCTGTCACAGATGTGGCCGGTTGCTTTGGCGACGCCACCGGAGCCGTGACCGCCCTGGGATCGGGAGGGACAGGATCCATCAGCTATGCCCTGGACGGGGGACCATCCCAGGCCTCGGGCACTTTTAGCGGGCTCACTGCAGGAGACCATACCCTTTCGCTGAGCGACCTCAGCGGTTGCAACCTCGACACCCTCTTCACCATTGCCGGGCCATTGCCCATCCAGATCCTTTCGGATTCCGTCACAGGGATCATCTGTTCCGGAGCCAATGACGGCATGATCGGGGTCTCCGCCACCGGTGGTACCGCCCCGTTGATCTTCACCCTTAATCCCGGTGCCCTGTCCAACGGAACCGGAAACTTCACCGGCCTTGCACCGGGCATCTACACTGTTTCGGTCTCCGATGCAGCAGGATGCGGCCCTGTGGCCACATTACCCCTCACCATCAGTGATCCCCCGGCCATCATCATCGATTCAATGGTGATGACCGATATAAGCTGCAACGGGGCTGCCGACGGTTCACTGGCAATGTACGCCAGAGGAGGGGTGCCCCCGTTACAATACTCTGCTGACGGACAGGCCAGCTGGTCAACTGACAGCCTGTTCACCGGTCTCGCGCCGGGCACCTATGACGCCTATGTGAGGGACGCCAACATGTGTGTATTCTATGTGGGTCCTTTCATCATGACCGATCCTCCCGCGCTGGGAATGTCAATTACCACCACCGATATCACCATCTGTGCCGGAGATACAACCGGAATGATCGAAGTTTCCGGTATTGGCGGAGTAGGCAGCCTGGAATATTCACTGGACGACGTATCCTACCAGTCTTCGGGAACATTCCCCAACCTGTCAGCAGGGGCCTACACCGTATTCCTGAGGGACGGCTCCGGTTGCACCATCAGTGAACCGGTCAACGTCAATGAACCCCTTCCGGTTGACGCCACCATAACCAAAACAGATGCCACCCAGGGCAATCCCGGTTCCATTCTCATTTCAGGGGCCTCAGGGGGAACACCACCCTACGAATTCACCATCGGTGGGGATACCGGAATCTACTCCGGTGATACGGTTTACACTGACCTGGACACGGGTTCCTACCATGTGATCGTAAGGGACCTGAACGGATGTACGTATGAAGAGATGATCGAAATCCTGGACAGGATCCTACTGGATGTGGTGATCAACGCGACCGATGTGAGCTGCTTTGGCCTGGATGATGGGACCATTGAAATTGTGCCACTGAATGCAGAAGGACCGGTGGAATATTCCATTGACGGCGGTGTGAACTTTGGTCCCGTGGGCCTTTTCGAGGACCTTCCCGGGAATGCCACCTATCAACTGGCTGCCAGGGATTCGGTGGGCAGGATATTTACGGGTACGGTGGATCTCACGGTCCCCCCGGAAATCATCCTCAGCCGGAATACCGCTCCCGCGCAGTGCAATGCATTCAGCCCCACGGGAGCCATCGGTATTTCCGTTTCCGGGGGATCGGGAAGCTACACCTACCTCTGGTCCGATGGCAGTACAGATGAGGATCGCCAGAACATTCTGGCCGGAACCTATATCCTGGAAATCACCGATTCTGATTTGTGCACACGGATCGATACCATCAGGGTTGGCAGCGTGGTGAACGTGAACGTGAATGCCGGTGCGGATACTTCGGTATGTTTCGGGGAATCCATTCAGCTGCAGGGAAGCGGGAGCTTTACACCTTCCTGGGAACCTTCCGGATTGTTGACTGATCCCGGGATTGTGGATCCCTTTACCATAAATCTTACCCAATCTGCCACCTTTGTACTTACCATTTCCGAAGACGTCAGCCCCTATGGATGCTACAACCTGGATTCTGTCACGGTGACTATCCATCCGTTGCTGGGTATCGAAGCCCCGGGGGATACCATCATCACAGAAGGATCTTCCGTCCAGTTGCAGGTCACCGGCGGACCCTTCGATGCATACCGATGGGAACCCTCCGGCGGGCTCGACAACAGCACCATTCCGGATCCGCTGGCCACACCAGTTGCGACCACCCGGTATTTTGTATTCGGAACCACCGAGTATGGATGTGAGGAGATGGATTCCGTACTGATCAGGGTGATTGCGGATATCAAAGTTTACAATGTCTTCTCTCCAAACGGGGACGGGGTCAATGACTATTTTGAAATTGAGTACTCGGAGCGCTTCCCCGACATGCTGGTAGAAGTTTACAGCAGGTGGGGTGACCAGCTCTATTCCTCTGTGGGATACGACGATTCAAAGCGTTGGGACGGAACAGCGCGCGGGAAAGATGTGCCTGTGGGAACCTATTATTATGTAATCATCCCAAAAAGTGGAGCGGAGCCAATTACCGGTAACGTAACGATAATCAGGTAGCATGAGAAAAGTTACATACATAATTTTGTTGGCCTTTGTGACTTGCTCGGCGGGATTGCTGGGACAACAAATGCCCCATTATACCCAGTACATGTTCAATGATTTCGTGATCAACCCGGCCATTGCGGGGGTCTACGATTACTACCAGATCAGGACCAACCACAGGTTTCAGTGGGTTGGGCTGGCTGATCCGCCCATGACGAACTCCATTGCATTCTATGGTCCCCATGCCAAACTGGATATGGGCTACGGTGGGTATGTCTATAATGATGTGACTGGCCCTACCAGCCGGACAGGAATTACCGGATCTTACGCATATAACATCGCTGTGACAGGTGATATACGGCTCTCCATGGGAATCTCGGCCAGCATGATGCAGTTCCGAATCGACGGAACCCAGCTGACTCCCAAAGATGTTTCCGATGAAGCACTCCTGCAGATGGTCAGTACCACCTATCTGCCCGATGCAGGGATCGGGGCTTACCTCTATGCGGATCAGTTTTACGTCGGGCTGTCTGCAGCCCAGCTCCTGAACAACAGCCTGAAGATCTTTGACAATAAAAACGGGTTAAACCGGTTGAAGACCCACATTAACCTCATCGGTGCCTACCGGTTCCAGTTGAATCCGGACTGGATGCTTGAACCCTCGGTGATGGTCAAGGGAACTGCCCCCAAGGAGCTGAGCTTCGATATAACGGCCAGGGCCGAGTGGAAGAAAATGGCATGGGCCGCAGTATCTTACCGTTACAGCGAGGCCATAGGAATTCTGCTGGGTTACAGCTATGATGAAATGCTCTATTTCGGCTACGCTTACGATATCGGAATCTCTGCCCTGAGAAAATACAATACTGGCACACATGAAATCATGATCGGTTACCGTTTTAATGCTATCAAGTAATGGCCATTGGCATGCGGATTTCAGGGTTGCTATTGATCATATTGCTGTTTGCTTTTACCGGTTGCCATCATAAAAAAGAGATCACCGGTAGTGAGTTCATCCCCCATGAGGTCCTGGTGGATGTGCTGGTGGATATTCACCTGGCCGACGGCATCACCAATGACCGCAAATTTCACCGCCGTTATGAAGTGGACAGCATAGACCTGCTGGGCCCCATATTTGACAAGTACCGGGTCAACCGGGAAATGTTTGATACCACCATGTATGTCTACAGCAGGTATCCCGAATTGCTGGATCAGGTCTACAATGAAGTGCTGATCAAGCTCAATGTGATGATGGACGAGAATGATAAGGGGGACTTCAGTACACTAGAAGAGTGATCAGAACCACCGCGAAACCCAGCAGATATCCTGTGTAAACCTCCCAGGAGCGGTGGGCGCCCATGGCAAGCCTGGCTGAACCCGTGATCCCGCCGGCCACAAGGGCAATGATCAGGATTACTTCCAGGTTGGATTCATACAGAAAGATCAGGGCAATGATCAGACCGACCACTCCCCCCAGTGCCGTGGCATGAAAACAGACCCTGTACCGAAGATTGATCAGGATCCCTGCACCAAATGCAATAACTATCGAAAAAATGTACGCATGGATCACCCTGTTGAGGGGTAACCTGAGGAAATATACAAAGGTGATCACATAGAGGATCAGGATGATCAGAAGGGGGATAAACCGCTCCTCCCTGGAGGGAGTGGTCCCCACATGGGCAATCAGGTTCCTGTAGTATAGGACCGGTACCATGATCACGGGGAAGATCAGGGTGCCCAGCGCCATGACGAACAGGATGGCCTTTTTGGCAGCGGGATCCAGCAGGGATAAATAGGTACCGGAATTCAATAAAAGCAAGAGTCCCAGTGTAGGCATGACCAGTGGGTGAAGCAGGGTCGAGATCACCTGGGCTCCTTTTTTCATATTCAAAGATTTATAACTCCTTTCGGAGCCTGGCCACAGGCAAACCCAGTTGTTCCCTGTACTTGGCCACTGTTCTCCTGGCTATCTGGTATCCCTTTTCATTCAGAATGGCCGAGAGCCGGTCGTCTGTCAGAGGTTTCCTCTTCTCTTCCGCATGGATGCAATCCTGAAGGATCTTTTTAATCTCACGGGTGGATACCTCTTCGCCGCTTTCGGTCTGCATCCCTTCGGAAAAGAAATATTTAAGCGGGTAGATCCCGAAATGGGTCTGGATATACTTGCTGTTCACCACCCTAGAAATGGTGGAAATATCCAGGTTGGTCATATCTGCAATATCCTTCAGGATCATGGGACGCATCCTGGTTTCGTCCCCTTCGTAGAAGTATTTCTTCTGATATTCCAGGATGGCATTCATGGTCAGCAACATGGTATTCTGGCGTTGCCTGATGGCGTCTATGAACCACTTGGCCGAGTCGAGTTTCTGCTTTACAAAAGTAATGGCATCCTTTTCGTCCCTGCTGGCCTTAGCCTTGTTTGCAGAGTAACTTTCGAACATATCGACATAGGTCTTGCTGACCCTCAATTCAGGAACATTATTGGAGTTAAGGGAGAGCTGAAGCTCATTTTCATGCTCCTCAAGGATAAAGTCGGGAACGATGTGGTGGAAAGATTTTCCCTGGGAATCCCCCATGGCCCCTCCTGGTTTTGGATTGAGCCTCAGGATCTCCTCCAGCGCTGCTTTCAATACGGGTTCGGTAATATTCAGGCGCTGCAGGATCTTGTCATAATGCTTGTTGGTAAACTCTTCGAAATGATTCTTCAGGATGGAGCGTGCCAATGCAACGGCCGGCTGTTCCATCTCTTTTCTTTCAATCTGCAGGAGAAGGCACTCCTTAAGGCTTCTTGCACCAACCCCGGCAGGATCGAATTCCTGGATGATCATCAGGATCTCATGAAGCTCCTCGTAAGTGACCTCCAGTCCCACCGAAAATGCCAGGTCATCGGCAACGGCCTCAAGTTCCCGCCTCAGGTAACCATCCTCGTCGATGTTGCCCAGGATATATTCTGCCAGGACTTCCTGTCTTTCCGTGAGTTTCCGCAATCCCAGCTGGCTTTTTAAAAGCTCCCTGAAAGAGCTCCCCATGGTGAAGGGTATCTCCTCCCTTTTCTCATCGGACGAATAGTTCTGGGCATTCAACCTGTAGCTGGGAATATCGTCATCCTGCATGTAGTCTTCCAGGGAAAACTCGTCATTTTGCTCACCCGCCTGCTCCTCCTTTGTCTCTTCCTGCTCGTTAAAAGGATTCTCATCGGCGCCCTCTTCAAGTACGGGGTTCTCTTCAAGTTCCTTCTTTATGCGTTGCTCCAGCTGAATGGCAGGGATCTCCAGCAACTTGATCATCTGGATTTGCTGAGGTGAAAGCTTTTGAAGCAGCTTCTGCTGGAGTCTTTGTTTAAGCATGGCTATGGTCTAAAACTCGGCACTCTTTGGGGTACGCGGAAAGGGAATCACATCCCTGATATTATTCATGCCTGTAATAAACATAATTAATCGCTCAAATCCCAATCCAAAACCACTATGTTCTACAGTCCCAAATTTACGGGTTTCCAGATACCACCACAATTCATCCTCCGGAATATTCATTTCCCTCATCCGGTGCTGCAGTTTCTCCAACTCCTCCTCCCGCTGGGAGCCTCCAATAATCTCACCGATGAGGGGAAACAGCACGTCCATGGCCCTGACTGTTTTTCCATCCTCGTTCTGCTTCATATAAAATGCCTTGATTTCCCTGGGATAATCGGTCAGGATCACGGGCCTTTTAAAGTGTTTCTCCACAAGATACCGCTCATGTTCAGCCTGCAGGTCAAGTCCCCATTTCACAGGGAACTCGAACTTCTGCCCGGAGGCAGACAGGATCTCAACTGCTTCGGTGTAGCTCTTTCTTTCAAAGGGATTTTCCAGCACGAACCTGAGCCTCTCCAGCAAACCCTTGTCCACCATGTTATTCAGAAACTCAAGGTCCTCATTGCAGTGATCGAGGGTATACCGGATCAAATATTTCAGGAAATCCTCAGCCAGGTCCATGTTGTCACGAATATCGTAAAAGGCCATTTCCGGTTCGATCATCCAGAACTCGGCCACATGCCTCGGGGTATTTGAATTTTCTGCACGGAAGGTGGGTCCGAAGGTATAGATGGAAGAGAGTGCCAGGGCTCCCAGTTCACCTTCCAGCTGACCCGATACGGTCAGGTTGGTGGGCCTTCCAAAAAAGTCCTGGGAATAATCAATGCCCCCCTCCTCGCCCACCGGTGCATTGTTCAGGTCAAGGGTTGTCACCTTGAACATGGCACCTGCCCCTTCCGCATCGGAGGCGGTGATGATGGGGGTATGAAGGTAGAAAAAGCCCCGGTCGTTAAAATATTTATGGATCCCGTAGGCCAGTGCATGCCTGATCCGGAAAACAGCCCCGAATGTGTTGGTCCGGAACCTCAGATGGGCGATCTCCCTCAGGAATTCAAAGGAGTGTCCCTTTTTCTGGAGGGGGTAAATTTCAGGATCTGCATCCCCCAGAATATTGATCTCCGAAGCCTGGATCTCCACCGACTGCCCTTTGCCCATGGATTCCACAAGTTTCCCGGTCACGCTGATGCTTGACCCTGTGGTCACCCTTTTCATCAATGCTTCCGGAAATATGGCCAGCTCGGCCACCACCTGTATACTGTGGATAATGGTCCCGTCATTCACTGCAATGAATGCAACCTGGTTATTTCCCCGCCTTGTCCTGACCCATCCTTTCAATAACACTTCAGTATTGATAATTCCCGAACCAAGCAGCTCTTTTACAGTTGATCTCTTCATGTCATTTTATTTAAACGATCTACAAAAATACAATTTTATCATTTTCCATTCGTTAACTTTATTATCTAAAAAGAATCAACTATTTTTACTCGCAATCAAAACATTATACCATGGAACAAGAGAAAAAATCCATCATGGTCACCTGGGATTTTTCTACTGTATCGTACAATGCATTGAAACATGCCATTAAGATGGCACACATTATCAAATACCGGATCGTTTTGTTTCACATTGTGACGGAAGCAGCCGAAGAGCAGTCAGCCCGGAAGAAGATGGAAGAGACAGTGGAGGGGATCCGGAAGGACCTGGGTGAAGAGGTGGATTTCACGGTGCGCCATGGAAACATCTTCAAAGAGATCTCGGATTTTGCATCCAAGGAGGAGAATAACATCAATTTTGTGGTCATGGGCACCCATGGCATGAAGGGGGGACAGAAGCTGTTCGGATCCTGGGCCCTGAGAGTGATCGCCGGATCGTCGGTTCCGTTTATCGTGGTGCAGAATGAACCACCCCAGAAGGAGAGGTTTTCTGACATTGTTTTCCCCATAGATTTCAAATCCGAGAACAAGGAGAAGCTTCAGTGGGCCATTTTTCTGGGGAAATATCTGAATTCCAAGATACACCTCTACAAGGCCCCGGTGGTGGATAAAACCCTTCAGAAAAAGGTGAATATCAATCTTAATTTTGCAATTCGATTCCTGATCCAGAATAACATTGAGTACGAGATACACACCTCAACCAAATCAGGAAGTTTCCAGAAAGAGATCCTCACGTTCTCAAAGCGGATCAATGCCGATCTGATCCTCATCACCACCACCAAGCACCTGACCAAGTTTGATTATATTTTCGGTGCTAAAGAGCAGTACCTGCTCGCCAACAATGAAAAGATCCCGGTGATGTGTGTAAACCCGAAATCCAATTTTGCAAAGGTAGGCCAGTTCATGTACGGATAGATCTTCCTGGCCGTTAAATTCTTAATATTCTAAGCCTTCCATGTCCATTGCAGTCAAGGAAATATCGAAGCATTACGGCCCTCAGATCGCAGTGGATAAAATCTCCTTTTCTGTGGAATCGGGGGAGATCGTGGGTTTCATCGGGCCCAATGGTGCCGGGAAATCCACCACCATGAAGATCATTACGGGAACCCTTCCCCCGGATCACGGGGAGGTGGTGATCCGGGGAATGCCCGCCCTTGACCAACAGAAAGAGATCCGGAAGATCATCGGCTACCTGCCCGAGAACAATCCACTCTACCTGGATATGTACACCCGGGAATACCTTAATTACGTGGCAGGCCTGTACCGCATTACCGGATCCGCGGCCAGGGAGCGGATTTCGGAGGTGGTACAGATGACCGGCCTCAACCCCGAATCGCACAAAAAGATCGGGAATCTCTCCAAGGGCTACCGCCAGCGGGTGGGACTGGCCCAGGCCCTGATCCATGACCCGGAGATCCTTATCCTGGATGAACCCACCTCGGGACTGGACCCCAATCAGCTGGTGGAGATCCGGAACCTGATCTCCACCATCGGAAAGAGTAAGACTGTGCTTCTCTCCACCCACATACTCCAGGAGGTTGAAGCCATCTGTGACCGGGTGGTAATCATCGATAAAGGAAAGATCGTTGCCGATGAGCAGGCATCTTTGCTCAGGGAAAAAGGAGGGCGTCAAATCCAGACCATCCATATTGAATTCAATGCAACCACCGATCCGGCGGTATGGAAAAACCTTCCATTCATTGAAAATGTTAAAAGTCTCGGGGAGAACCAGTTTCTGCTGGAAACCCATGAATCCCGGGATGTGAGGGCCGATATTTTCAACTTTGCTGTAGATCAAGGCCTTACCATACTTTCCCTGTCACTGAAGGAAAAAAGCCTCGAAGAGGTATTCAGGGAAATTACCCAACACTAACCCACTGATTATTATCGTAATGTGGCATAAACAAAATGGCATTGTATTTGTTTACATTATTTATATATTTACCGATTCAATTTGTTAACCAAACGATTACCTTATGAAATTTAAAGCATTACCAATTTTATGTGCGGTCCTGATTTCAGGGTCCTTGTCTGCCCAAACCCTGACGGACGTGATCAATGAATTCAACAGCGGTGTAGAGAAGCTCAATAACCAGGAGTATGAAGTATCTGTGGAACACTTTAACCAGGTGTTGGCCATGTCCCAGACGGTGGGTGATGAAGCACAGGATATGAAGACAAAGGCAGAAGAGCAGATTCCCCTGGCCTATTACAGGCAGGCCATTGTATTCATGAAAAGAAAACAATACGATAATGCAATCCCCTACTTTGAAAAAACCGTGGAGTATTCATCCCTGTACGCCAACAATGAAGATGCAAACTCCAAGTCTCTCAAGTACCTTCCGCAGCTTTACATGATGGAAGGAAACCGGGCCTGGAAAAACCAATCTATGGATGAGGCCAATGCCCTTTTCGATAAGGCGCTTGCCATGGATGATACCCAGTATAAGGCCCACCAGGGAAAAGGTTATGTGGCCATGGATCAGAATGACACAGAAACCATGCTCAATGAATTCAACCTGGCCAAGCAGGGAGCGAAGGCTGCGAATGATGCGGAAACCGCCGACAAGATCAATGGGGATATTGATACCTATTACAACAAGTTCATCACCGATGAGATGGAGATGGTCGATCCCGAGGAAAATGACTACTCCTTTGTGATTGAAGCCTGTGAAAAGGCCCTGGGCGCTAATCCTGGGAACCCGAGGGCATTGTACCACCTTGCCCTGATCAAGAACAAGATGGTCGAATACGATGCAGCCATCGAGTATGCCCTGAAGGCGCTCCAGTACGAATCAGAATCGGTATGGCAGTCAGCCATCAATTTTGAACTGGGTTCTGCATACCAGAATACAGTGGATTATGATAAGGCCTGTGAAGCCCTCCGCAAAGTGATGGAAGAGCCTTTCCTGACAAGTGCAGAAAAGAAGATGGGTTCCATACCGGGATGCAATTGATCCTCCCCTGAAATAAAAAAAAGAAGCAGCGTTTTTCACGCTGCTTTTTTTTGTCACATGCGCGAATTTTACTTCCTTTGTGGGGTCCTATGTGGAGGGATTTGACTGATTGCAACCACTAAAAAAAATGCTAAACCAGGATTTTCCCGAAGATCAGTCATCCTCCCCAATGTATTAACGTAATAAATAAATGCACTGCCATGCCATATCTATTTACCTCCGAATCCGTATCTGAAGGCCACCCCGATAAAGTGGCCGACCAGATCTCAGATGCACTCCTTGATGAATTCCTGGCTTATGATCCTCAATCCAAGGTTGCCTGCGAAACCCTCGTGACCACCGGACAGGTGGTACTGGCCGGGGAGGTGCACACCACGACCTACATTGATGTGCAGAAGGTGGCCAGGGAGGTGATCTGTAAAATCGGATATACTGAGAGTGCTTACCAGTTTGAATGCAATTCATGCGGGGTGATGACCCTGATCCATGAGCAATCGCCAGATATCAACCGGGGAGTGGTGCGACAGGATCCAATGGAACAGGGGGCCGGGGACCAGGGAATGATGTTCGGCTATGCCACCAACGAAACGGATGAGTATATGCCTCTTCCCCTTGAACTCAGTCACCGCCTGCTCATCGAGCTGGCTGCGCTTCGAAGGGAAAAATCTCAGATGCCCTACCTGCGGCCTGACTCAAAATCCCAGGTGACCATCCAGTACAGCGATGATCATAAGCCGCTCAGGGTCCATACCATTGTACTTTCCACCCAGCATGACGAGTTTGATTCGGATGACGAACGAATGCTGGAAAAGATCCGTAAGGATGTGAAAGAGATCCTGATCCCCAGGGTGGTGGAACAGCTTCCGGAGCGGTTGAAGGCACTCTTCGACGACCATTTCATTCTTCATGTAAATCCCACCGGGAAATTCGTGATCGGGGGGCCACACGGCGACACCGGGCTGACAGGGCGAAAGATCATTGTGGACACTTACGGTGGCAAGGGGGCCCACGGAGGAGGTGCCTTTTCCGGAAAGGACCCTTCCAAGGTGGATCGTTCAGCCGCCTATGCAGCCAGGCATATCGCCAAGAATTTAGTGGCTGCGGGAGTTGCCGATGAAATCCTGGTTCAACTCTCCTATGCCATCGGGGTGGTAAAACCCATCGGGGTTTTTGTAAACACCTATGGCACTTCCCATGTGAAGATCGGGGACGCGGTAATCGCAGGGAAAATCGAGGAGCTTTATGACCTGAGGCCTGCAGCCATCGAGAAAAGACTGAAACTGAGAAATCCCATCTACAGGGAAACGGCCTCCTACGGGCACATGGGTCGCACGCCCCGTATGGTGACCAAAACCTTTACTTCCCAGTATTTCGAACATGTAACCATGGAGGTTGAACTCTTTACGTGGGAAAAACTGGATTTTGTGGACAGCTTCAGGGCCGCTTTCGGTCTTGTATGAGAAGAACGATGGTCCCCATATAAACTATTCCCATGTTTTCAGGAATCGTAGAAGAAGCAGGCACAGTGGTCCGCCTTGAAAAGGAGGACGGAAACCTTCATATCACCCTCCGGTGTTCATTCACCGGTGAATTAAAGATCGATCAGAGCATCTCCCACAACGGGGTATGTCTCACTGTGGTCGGTATCCGGGAAGATACCTACAGGGTAACGGCAATCAGCGAGACCCTGTTGAAGTCCAACCTGGGCGGATTGCAGATCGGGGACAGGGTGAACCTGGAGCGGAGCACCCGCCTTGATGGAAGGCTGGACGGGCATATGGTCCAGGGACATGTGGATCTCACCGCCACCTGCACAGAGGTAACCGAAGCCGGTGGCAGCTGGTACTTCACCTTTGAATATGAGCCCGCGGGAGAAGAGCACATCACCGTGGAGAAGGGGTCGGTCTCGGTCAACGGGGTAAGCCTGACCGTGGTAAATTCAAGGGAAAACTCATTCCAGGTGGCGATCATTCCATTCACCTATGAGGTGACCAATTTTCACCAGATCAGGAGAGGATCGCTTGTGAATATTGAATTCGATATCATCGGGAAGTATATTGCACGCATCCTCAGGACCCAGCTGGGAAAATGATTTCACAGATATGTTTTACATTACGCCCCCCTTCATTCATAAGGATGCGGGGGTTTCGTATATTTAGCCCTCAATCCTGACAAATGCAAACCATTCTAATCCTTGGGGCCGGGCTCTCCTCAACCTCGCTCATCAGCTATTTTCTTGAGCATTCAGAAAACCGGTGGAGGGTGCGTGTAGGTGACATCAACCCTGCTAATGCCCAGGAAAGGGTGGGTCGGCATCCCAACGGGGAGGCATTTGCATTTGATGTCCACGATGCCGGTCAGCGGAAAGCAGAGATTGGGCGTGCACAGATAGTGATCAGCCTGTTGCCCACCAGGATGCACCACCTTGTGGCGGAGACCTGCGTGGAAGCGGGCCGGAACATGGTCACGGCATCCTACCTCTCACCGGCCATCAAAGCCATGGACGGTGCAGCCCGAAGCAAGGGAGTGATCCTGATGAATGAATGCGGTGTGGATCCGGGTATCGACCATATGTCGGCCATGAAGATGATCCATGGCATTGAATCTGAGGGGGGCGAGCTCCTGGCCTTTGAATCCAGCACGGGCGGACTGGTGGCCCCTGGATTCGAGAACAATCCCTGGCAATATAAATTTACCTGGAATCCGAGGAACGTGGTGCTGGCGGGCAACGAAGGTGCCAGGTTCCTGCACAATGGCAAATTCAAATATATCCCCTATCATAAGGTGTTCAGCCGGATAGAGACCATCCAGGTCCCGGGTCTGGGGGCCTTTGAGGTTTATGGCAACAGGGATTCACTTACCTACCGCGAAACCTATGGCCTTCACAACCTCCGGACCATGTTCAGGGGAACCATTCGCCGGCCTGGATTCTGCGAGGCCTGGGATATCCTGGTGCAGCTGGGGGCAACCGATGACACCTACGTCATGGAAGAGACAGAACAGATGACCTACCGCGAGTTCATCAACAGCTTCATGGCCTATCAGACCGATATTCCAATCGAAACCAAGCTGGCAAGTTACCTGGGCTTTGGCCAGGAATCCAGCATGATGGAACGGTTGACATGGCTGGGGATTTTTGAAAATAAAAAGATAGGGATCCCGGGCCTGACACCTGCAAAGATCCTCCAGAAGATCCTTGAAGAGAAGTGGAAGCTGGATCCGGGGGACAAGGATATGATCGTAATGCAACACCAGGTCGATTTTCTTCTGCAGGGGATCCATAAAAAAAGATATTCCACCATGGTATTTATAGGTCAGGACTCCAGGAATACGGCCATGTCCATGACCGTGGGACTCCCCCTGGCCATCACCGCAAGGAAGATCCTCGAAGGAGATTTCAGTGAACCCGGGGTACAGTTGCCGATCCATCCCGGCATCTACAATCCTGTGCTGGAAGAGCTGGAAGAATACCAGATCCGCTTCGTGGAGGAGGAGGTCAGAATTTCTCCAGTGACCCAAGGCCAAACAGGGCAAAATCATACCTGACCGGATCTTCCGGATCGAATTCCCTCAAACGTCCTGTAAGTTCCACCACTGCCTTCCAGTCATTCTGTTTCCTGTCAAGGAGTCCCAGCTTCCTTGCCACGTTTCCTGTATGGACATCCAGGGGTATATAGAGGGCATGCATGGGAATCCCTTTCCAGATCCCAAAATCAACTCCCCTGGTGTCAACCCTCACCATCCACCTCAGGAACATATGGATGCGCTTTCCGCTGGCCCCTTTACCCAGGTCCGCAATATGCTTTGCCGTGCGGCCCGGATCGGCATGCCGGAAAAACTTTTCCCTGAACGAAAGCACTGCCTGGAAAATATCCCCGTGCGCAGCGTATGCTTCCTGGAATAAGCCACCGAGCCCCCCGTGATTGTGATAAATGTTTCGAAGGGCTCCCAGAAAATAGATACAGTCAATTCCGTTAAAGGTGCGGTGCACAAAAGGAATAAATCTGTCGAGATCGTCGTCCCGGTGCTCCATCACAAACCGGTGGGGTCCACCTGGCATCATGGAGACCAGGTTCCTTGCATTTGAGATGATGGTGCTTTTCCTTCCCCATGAGAGGATGGCTGTGAGAAAAGCTGAAATTTCTATATCATATTGATCTTCAAACTGATGGGGGACCTGTATGGGATCGGTCCCAATGAATTCAGTCGAATTGTATACATCAGCCTTTTCGTCCAGGAACGATTTCAGGTCGGCGCGCTCTGCCTTACCCATCCACCTTCCCATCCTTCATGGTGATTGTCCGGTCGGCCATGCCAGCCAGTTCGCGATCGTGGGTGACGATCACCAGGGTCTTCTGGAACTGGTCCCTGAGGGTGATAAATAACTTGTGAAGTTCCTGTTTGTTCTCGGTGTCCAGGTTCCCTGAGGGTTCATCTGCAAGGATCACTTTCGGGTCATTGATCAGTGAACGGGCCACCGCCACCCGCTGTTGTTCTCCCCCGGATAACTCGGCAGGTTTATGATCCAGCCGTCCGGCCAGTCCCAGGAATTCGAGCAGCTCCTTTGCCCTTTTCTCCGTCTCGTGCCTGGGCCTGTTGGCAATAAAACCGGGTATGCATACATTCTCAAGTGCATTGAATTCAGGAAGAAGCTGATGGAACTGGAATACAAAGCCGATGTGCCTGTTCCGGAAACGGGCCAGCTGGTTCTTTACCAGCATCTCTGTTTGAATCCCGTTGATGGTCACACTCCCCTGGTCCTGCCTGCTAAGGGTCCCCAGGATCTGGAGCAGTGTGGTCTTTCCCGCTCCGGAGGCCCCCACGATGGAGACCACTTCTCCTTCGGCGACATCAATGGAGATCCCCTTCAACACCTGGAGATTGCCATAGGCCTTTCGGATCTGTTCTGCTTTTATCATGGGCCTTTAGAATATCATGTAAATATACAACAGATAGATTAGAATCATGAGTATTCCCTCCCACCTGGTGATCCGGGAGCGTGCCGCCGGTAACATAAGCAGCAACAACAGAATTGAGGTGGCAAGCATCCATGGAACATCGAATCTGGCAATTTCGGGATCCACCCTGACCGGTCCGATGATGCTTGTGATCCCCAAAACCGAAAGGATATTCATGATGTTGGAACCAATGATGTTTCCCACTGAAATATCTGTCTCTTTTTTCAGGGCAGCGATCACGCTGGTGGCCAGCTCAGGAATGCTGGTGCCCACAGCCACCATGGTAATGGAGATCACCCTTTTGGAAATGCCCAGCTCCCCGGCAATGATGGATGTGTTCTTTACCAGGAGATCGGCTCCGAAGGCAAGTCCGGCACATGATACAAGGAAAATGGAAACCGCCACCCACCAGCGCATGGTCACCTGGTTCCCCGGTTCCTTCTCATCCCCTTTGATCCCCCTGGACCGGATCACTAGGTACCCGATGTAGATCGCCAGTAGCAGGACCAGAACCAGTCCCTCACCCGGAGTCAGCCAGCCGTTCAATGAGAATACAAAGAGCAGCAGGGAAACCACCATCATGATGGGCCAATCCTGTTTCACGGAGGAAACGCTAACCGGAATGGGAAAAATGACGGCCGTGATGGCCAGCACCAGCAGGATATTGGATATGTTGCTGCCCACTATGTTTCCCATGGCGATCTCTGGCAATCCCGAGTATGCAGCCTGGATACTCACAAGCAGTTCGGGCGCCGATGTCCCAAAAGCAACCACTGTCAAACCGATGATCATTGTGGGGATCCGCAGCAGGCGAGATATGGCCACACTGCTCTCCACCAGGTACTTTCCGCTGGCAAACAGCAGAAGCAGTCCGGCGAGTAAAAGAAAATAGACTTTTATCATGGGGGTTGCAACCGGAACTAATTGACGTCCAGGTTCTTCTTCACACCCTTCATCAGATCGTCAGCGTCCTTGGTAATGTTCTTTGTAATCTCCCTGGCGTCCTTGGTAAGATTGTTTTTGATCTCCTTAAAATCCTCCATGACTTCAGGAGTGCTCTGTTCGAACTCCCGTTTGATATCGTCGGTAGCTCTTTTGAATTCCTTCATCCCCTTTCCGAAGGTCCTTGCAAGTTTGGGGATTTCCTTGGATCCAAACAACAACAGCGCGATCAAAATAGCAAATATTATCTCCTGCCCGCTGATAAATAGCAATATCCCAAACATCCTTGTAACAATTTACGCAAAGATAACAATTCCGGGATATATAGTTCAGCGATAGGGAAAGTCAGTTGGTCATGATCTGTACCATGTAATTTCCTTCTGCTTTTTCTGCTTTGATCATATAATTCCAGGTTCCCGTATATTTCTTCAGGTCAGCTTCCTTGATGGAGATGGACTGACTGAAATTAATATCCGCCGACGAATTGATGGTCAGCTCCTTGAACACCTTTCCATCGGGATACTCGATCCCGATCATGATCTCACCGGATTTTACCGATCCGCTGATCATGCACCTGAAGTGCCTGACACCGGGTTCCACATCAAACTGTCCCCTGGAGGTATTGGTGGTTTCCTTGAAAGATTTTCGAAGGGTGAGCTGGGACTGGTTTTCCTGCCCTATGAAGTAGGGGGCGTAATCCCCTGAGACTGCCACTCCCGCTGAGCGGACCGATTCCCTGGCCTGCCTTTCCAGGTCCCTGGCCTGGTCGGCGTACTGCCTTTCCATTTCCATTTGCTTCTGTTTCTGCAATTCCAGCATCTCTTTTCTGGCCTTCATCTCCTCAACCTGCTGTTGCTTGAAGAGTTCGGCCTGCTCCTGATTTTGCTTCTCTATTGCTGCCTCCTTGTTCTGGGCTGTTGCCACAGGAAGGGCCCCCATTAAGCATATGGCCATAATTATGTAGAAGCACGAAGAATTGTATTTCATAATCAATGATTTTAATGGAACCTCTGCTGTCTGAATCAAAAATAATACCTGCAGGCGTGCATCTTGGTTAACACAGTGTTAATGTAGGGTTAACGCAGTCGGAAAGGTATTATCTTAGCCAATATGTTCTCCGGATGAAAAGCCGTTTTCTCATATGGTTGTCGGCCCTGGCGCTGATGGTGCTCATTGCGGTGCAGTACATTTTTATTACCGAAACATACCGGACCAAAAAGGCCCAGTTTGATCTCAAATTCGGCGGACTGGTAAAAGATGGCATGATCGAATTCAACAACCTGGATTACAGGTATGGACTCGATTCGGTGCTTTACCTCCTGGACAACCTGGCTGTGGATTACCTGTTCTCTGATCCCGATACACTGGTTAACACCCCGGGTCAATCGTTCCACCGCATCCTGAACAATTACAACGATCCTGCAAACTTTCTAAGGGAGTACATCCGCAAAGCCGGGGAAGATCCCCTGGCCACCTACCTGTTACAAATCAATGAAATATATTTGCTGGATATGGGATATGAAATGAGGGTGTACCCCGACTCGCTCCCATTGCCGGTTGCCCCCCGGGAAGCACTCCTGGCCGGATCCTATACCTATGAACGCAATTTCTTCCGGGTTTCCTTCGATATCTTTATAAATTTCACCAACCGATCAGGGATGATCCTGCATGAAATGTGGATGATCCTTGCCCTTTCCATCTTTACCCTGCTCCTGGTCTTTACTGTTTTCTACATCACTCTGCGGAACATGTTGCTCCAGAAGCGATTGTCGGATATGAAAACCGATTTCATCAACAACATGACCCACGAACTGAAAACACCCCTCTCCACCATTTCCGTGGCTTCCAGCTCCCTGGGGCTTCACTCCATCATTCAGCAGGAAGAGAAGGTGACCCAGTTGTCAGAATTGATCAAGCGTCAAAACAAACACCTCTCTGAACTGATCGACCGCATCCTGGATATCCATGTATGGGAAAAAGACCAGGTAAGGCTCAAACCGGCACCGGTACCCCTGGAAAAATGGATCCGGGAGCTCATCGACGCCTTTCGAATGGAGCAGCAAAAGGCATCCCCGGTCATCGAACTCCTCACAGATCTTCATGCCGAATCCTATGACCTGGATCCGGTCCATATGTCCACCGTGATCAATAACCTGCTCTCCAATGCCGTTAAATATGGCCACAACCCATGCCTGATCACCTTAAATATCAGTGACCAGGCCGGCATCCTCTCCATCCTGGTAAAGGACAACGGTCCCGGGATGAAAAAGGATGAACTGAAACATATCTTCGAAAAATTTTTCCGGGGAGAAGCCTCCAAAGAAAGGGTCATTAAAGGGTTGGGGCTGGGCCTCTATTATGTGAAGCAAATTGTGGAGGCCCACAGGGGAACCATCAATGTGCAGAGCTCTCCCGGAAAAGGCACAACGTTTCATATTAAAATACCTGTTGAAAATGGACTTACTGCTGGTTGAAGACGATATCGATCTCCAGAAGGTGCTGGCACAGTACCTGGAGTTGTCAGGTTTCAGGGTCTATACGGCCAACCATGGAAAACACGGCCTGGACCAGTTTCAGAAGTTTCATGTGGACCTCTGCATCCTGGATGTGATGATGCCCGTGATGGACGGATTTACCCTGGCAGGGGAGATCAGGAAAATGGACCCCGCCATGCCCATCGTGTTCCTCACCGCAAAGAACCGGAAGGAAGACAGGGTTGCGGGCCTTAAGATCGGTGCAGATGATTACATTACCAAGCCTTTTGAAGCCGAGGAACTGGTGCTTCGCCTGAAAAACATCCTGAAGCGGGCCGGAAGGTCCCATGCCACATCGGCCAATCTGGGATGCCTGAAGATCAATTTCAAGGAGCTGGTCATCGATGATGGAAGGCACACCTATAACCTGACACCCAGGGAATCGGAATTGCTCAGTTACCTCATTGAAAATCAGAATGCCCTGGTCAAACGGGAACAGATCCTGAAAGAGCTCTGGGGGCAGAATGATTACTTCCTGGGCCGGTCCATGGATGTCTTTATCTCCAGGCTCAGGAAGTACATTCAGGCAGAAGAGCGTGTCACCCTGGAAACAAAAAGGGGTGTGGGATTTATCCTTAAGGTAAGATCCCACACCCCCGGTTAAGGTGATTTATATTCTCTAGGTCCTGGCGGCCCCCTTCAGAACCCGCTCCGTTTCTTCCTTTTTGATGGTGTCATATACAATGGGCGTGGCAATGAAGAGCGATGAGTAGGTCCCCACAATGATACCCAGCAGCAACGCGAACGTGAATCCCCTGATCACATCCCCTCCAAAGAGGAAGATGGCCAGTATGACAAAGAAAGTACTCAGCGAGGTACTGAAGGTCCGGCTTAAGGTGCTGTTCAGTGCGGTATTGAAGATCTCCCTCCGCTCACGCCTCTTCTGCAGACCCAGGTATTCCCTGATCCGGTCAAACACAACCACCGTGTCGTTGATGGAATAACCCACCACCGTCAGGATGGCGGCAATAAATGACTGGTCAAGCTCCAGTGAGAAGGGCATGAAGCCATGAAGCAGTGAGAACAATCCGACGATGATGATCACATCATGCATCAGGGCCACAAGGGCTCCCAAACCGAACTGCCAGTTGCGGAACCGGCCAAGGATATAAAGGAAGATGATCAGCAGGGATGCGACCACCACGATCACCGCACTCCTCTTGATATCATCGGCAATGGTAGGCCCTACCTTGTGTGCACTGATGATGTACTCCTGCCCGTTCATGAATTCATCCAGGGTAACCCCATCACCCAGGTAGGGTTGAAGCCCGGTAAACATATCGGCCATAATGATGGAATCCACCTCCGGGCGATCGTCATTGATCAGGTACTTGGTGGTGATCCTCACCGTATTCTTGGTTCCATAGGTAATTACAAGGGGAGTTTCTCCAAGCGACTCAGCAAGGCTGTTTTGTATATCAGGCGTCTCCACTTCCTGCTTGAAAGTGACCACATAATTCCGGCCCCCCGAAAAATCCACCCCAAGGTTCAGTCCCCGGGTGGCAAGGGATACGATACCCAGCAAGATGATCACCCCTGAGATTACATAAAAGATTTTGCGTTTGCCCAGAAAATCAATATTTGCATTTTTAAAGGCGTTGCGGGTAAGCTTGGTGTCAAATGTGATCTTCCTTCCCTTGGCCAGCATTCTTTCATAGATCAGCCTGGTCAGGATAATTCCACTAAACAGTGATGTCAGGATCCCGATAACCAGGGTCGTGGCAAATCCCTTGATGGGGCCTGTTCCAAAGAAGAATAGGATCAAACCGGTCAGGAAGGTGGTAAGCTGTGCATCGAAGATGGCGGAATACGCGTTCCTGTAACCATCCTTGATGGCGGTCTTCATGTTCTTTCCGGCGGCCAGTTCCTCCCTGATCCTTTCATAGATCAGCACGTTGGCATCAACCGACATACCGATGGTCAGTACAATACCTGCCATACCGGGAAGTGTGAGCACCGCCTGCAGGGATGCCAGCACCCCGATCAGGAAAAACATGTTGGCAAGCAGCGCAAGGTCGGCCACAAGTCCTGCCCTGCGGCTGTAGTAGAAGAACATATAGGCAAGCACCACCACGAATGCAATGAGGAAAGAGTTGAGCCCGTCCTGTACGGATTTGGCGCCCAGGGAAGGTCCGATCACTTCACTGGATTCGATGCGGGCCCGGGCTGGCATTTTCCCAGATTTAAGAATGTTGGCCAGGTCATCGGCATCGGCCTGTGAGAAATCACCTGAAATGGAGGAGCTTCCTCCCTTGATCTCTTCGCTCACCCTCGGGGCAGAATAGACAAGGCCATCCAGTACAATGGCGAGGGCCTCTCCCACATTCTCCCTGGTAAGGTTGGCCCAGCGCTTGGCACCCTCAGAATTCATGTTCATGCTGACATTGAACTCACCGGTGTAAGGATCAGTTCCCACCCTGGCATCGGTCACATATTTGCCATCCATGGCAGGCTGGTTATTGCGGGTTGATTTCAGTGCATGAAGCCTGATGAACTGCTGGTCCGTACCGTCAGGCTGGAAATGCCATGCAAATTTCAGGTCAGAGGGGAAGAGCTGCCTGATCTGCGGAATAGCCAGGTATTCATTGACCTTGGCCGTATCTTTTAACAGAACCACTCCCACAGTGGATCCGGGAATAAAATTTCGCTGATTATCAAGGTAAGGGGTAAGCACCGCGATCAGCGGGTTCTCACGGTAAAAGGCCGCCTCCTGGTCATCGAAAACCTGGGTCGAATCCAGGCCGGAAAGGAGGTCCAGCCCGGAGGTATCGAGCAACAGCTCATCCTGGGGAATATCAAGGATCGAAGGTTCCTCCTGTGTTGCCGGTAACTGAGCGGGTTCCCCTGCCGGTGCAAGCTCTGAAATGGCTGCATCCTCCCTCAGGATCTCCGCCAGCGAAGTGTTGGCCGCTTCAAGGTAGCTCCACACCTCAGCACTCTGGTAGGTGGTCCAGAATTCCAGGTTTGCAGTACCCGTGAGCAGTTTAGTTACCCGCTCCGGCTCCTTGACACCAGGTAATTCCACCAGGATCCTGCCCTGCCGTTCAAGCTTCTGGATGTTCAGCTGCACAACCCCAAAACGGTCGATCCTGTTCCTCAAAACATTGTAGGAGTTATCGATGGCATCTTCTGCCTCTGCTTTAAGATAGACGACCACATCGCTGTTGGAGGTGTTGAAGTCAATCTGTCCCCTTGTTTCTGGAGTCATGAAAAACTGTGCCAGTTGTGCCCCCGGATTCAGCTCTTCAAATGATTCGGCAAACAGATCCACAAAATCACTCTGACTGTTGGTCTTTTTCTGCCGGGCCAGTGCCATGGTCTCTGTAAATGTGGGATCGGAAAGGAACTGCGGAGCGGCCAGTGACCTGATAATATCCTCCACCGCGATCTCCAGGATTACGTTCATCCCACCTTTTAGATCAAGGCCAAGGTTAATTTCCCTCTCCTGGCAATCCTGGTAGGTATATTTTTTGAAAAGCACATTATACACTACCTCTCCCCTCATTGAATCAAGGTACGAACGCTCCAGGCGGGCATCGCCGTTGGCATAATTCCGGGCATCCTTCTCAACCTTCTGGGCGAAGACAGTGAAAAGAAGCTGGTAAATACTGACAAGCGCCAGAACAATCGTAAAGAACCTGATAGCACCTTTATTTTGCATTTTTAACTGGTTTATTAATAGTTACTTGATTGTCTTTTTTGAATAGGCCGCAAATATAGCACTATTTTTTTGCACTTCAGAGCGTAAACCTAAAAAATTGCGCAATTGAACCCGGGCTCAATTGCGCAACAACAAAGGATTATCTATTTAATAATCTGATAATTACAATTATGCTTAGAATAGCTTCAGGTCATCCAGCACGTTCATTACATTTTTTACACTGTCGGCAGAAGCGGTGAGCAGGTTGCGCTCCTCCTGATTCAATTTGATCTCGATGATCTCTTCCACCCCTTTCTTTCCAAGCTTCACCGGAACCCCGATAAAGAGGTCCTTTAAGCCGAATTCACCATTCACATGGGCACAGACCGGGAAAATACGCTTCTGATCATCCACGATGGCTTCAACCATTTGGGCCACCGCTGCCCCGGGGGCATACCAGGCGGATGTCCCCATAAGGGCCACAAGCTCTCCGCCACCTTTCCTGGTCCGGTCCACAATTTTCTCTATCTCATCTGAACCCAGCAATTCTGTGACAGGGATGCCGCTTACGGTGGTATACCTTGGAAGGGGTACCATGGTGTCTCCATGGCCTCCCAGCAACATGGCCTGGATATCATCCGGGGAAGTATTCAGTGCATTGGCAAGGAACGCCTTGTACCTGCCAGTGTCGAGAATACCGGCCATTCCAAATACCTTATGCGGATCTGTTTTGGCAGCCAGGAAGGCAGCATAGGTCATTACATCCAGTGGATTGGAAACCACGATCACGATGGCATCCGGAGAATATTTGATGGCTTTCTCTGTCACCTCTTTCACGATCCCGGCGTTGGTCTTGATCAGGTCATCACGCGACATGCCAGGCTTGCGGGGAAGCCCGGAGGTGATCACGATTATTCCCGAACCTTTGGTCTTCGCATAATCGTTTGTGGATCCAACCACCCTGGTATTGAAATGATTGATGGAGGAGGTTTGCCAGATATCCAGTGCTTTTCCCTCTGCAAGGCCTTCCTTGATATCCAGGAGCACGACCTCCCGGGCAAGGTCCTTGTGGGCTAGTACATTGGCACAGGTTGCGCCTACATTTCCGGCACCTATTACTGTAATCTTGTTCATTGGAAAGGATTTTTAGGTTAATAAGGTTTATAAATTATTAGGCTAATGATAAATCAGAGCTAAAAGTAAAAGTAGTAAATTCTAATATGGAATGCTGATTGTTATAAAGCATATGGATCGGGATCGCTTGACTTTGGTCGGCAAAATTGGTAAATTGAACACTTAGCCAACCCCTCTCCCGTACCATGATTCTTGACCTGACAAAATACCTGGCCGATTGGTATAAGGAAGACCCGGCCAAACATATCTACCCGGGGCCCGTTGTGACCATTTCAAGGGAGGTGGGTTGTCCGGCAAAATCGGTGGCGGCTGGGCTTGCTGACTTTCTCAATACCCTGAAAAAAGGAAAAGAAAAATCGAAGGCTCATCCCTGGCGATGGATCAGCAAGGAGATCATGATGGAATCTGCACGCGAGTTGCAGGTGGACTCCAGTCAGATCCAGCATATCTTTGACTATAAAAGCCGGGGTGTGCTTGAAGATCTTTTGCTGGCACAGTCCAAGGACTTTTACAAATCAGATCTGAAGATCAGGACCACCATCGCCAAAGTGATCCGGAGGTTCGCCAACGAAGGCAATGCGATCATAGTGGGAAGGGGGGGGGTGGCCATCACAAGGGACATCCCAAAATCCATCCATATTTTTCTTGAAGCTCCCATGGAGTGGCGCGCACTTCGTGTGGCCGAAAAACATAATTTCACCATTGACCAGGCCCGAAGTTATGCGCTGAGCATCGATAAAAAGAGATCCTCCTTCAGGGATTTCTTCCAGGGAAAAGGGAATGATTATACCCGTTTTGACATCAAGCTGAACTGCATGACCCTGGAACAAGAAGAGATTATCGAAATCATCGCAGGCGCATTAAAAACTCATTCAATGATTTGAGAGTTTTGCTATTTTTATCTTTACAATCCCAAAACTCCCTCCGGATGCGCAAATATTCCTTCTGGCTTGCTTTTATGCTTTTGATCCTGGCAGGTTGCAAACAATATGGGACCCGTGCCTCCAGCGGGTTTTTCATCCCCGATCCTTCTGGCTCATCCAGATCAACAGATGCTTCCGAGGTGATCTATTCCCTGCAGCTGCCCACCGACATTGCAGGACTTTTTGAAGAGACCGGTACCGGTTTTAATCCCGATTTGCTGATTCCGCTTGAAAGAATCCCCCTTTATGAGGATCCGGGTCGGATGGCCCTTCTATTGGGGGCCATCGGGGTGGACCTGAGCTACTGCAGGCTCTTTGAGCGGGTGAATGAATCGACCGAGAGTTACCGGAATCTGGAGTTGCTGGGTGGCAAGCTGGAGCTTCCCGGGGATATTTTCGACAAATCTGCAGCCAGGCTGGAGAGATACATCCAAATGCCCGATTCTCTGAGCGAATTGATAAGCGAGGTTTACCGGGATGTGGATGACCATTTCAATGAGGAGGGCCAGGAATCCCTTGCATCACTCTCCCTCCTTGGGGGCTGGCTGGAAGCCATGCACATTGGTGTAGGCATATACCGTGAGCACAATATCCTGGAAATGGGAGACCGGATCCTCATGCAGAAATATGCCCTCAACAGCCTCACCGGCCTCCTGGCCAACCATCAGGAATCACTTTTGGTGAGGCAGTACATCCATGCACTGGACAAACTTAAAGAGGCATTCGAGGATGTGGATATCCGTTACCAACAGGAGGGTTTTCGGGTGGATCGAAAAGAACAAACCTTTTATGCCACGGTATCAGAGATCACCTTTGACCCCCATACCCTTGACCAGATCTGCGAGATCATTACCCGGATAAGGGAGGGAATGATAAATTGATCTGCAACCTACTTCACCAGCACCCTGCCGGTCATCTCCGCTGGCTTTTCAATGCCCATGATGTAAAGCAGGGTTGGCGCCACATCAGCCAGGATCCCGTCTTCAATCTCCTGATAATCATCACTTACAAGAATACAGGGCACCGGATTGAGGGAGTGTGCCGTATTGGGTGATCCATCCTCATTGAGGGCACGATCAGCGTTCCCGTGATCGGCAATGATCAACACATCATATCCGTTTTCCCTGGCGGCTTCAACCACTTCACCCACACATTCATCCACCGTGATCACTGCTTTTTTAATGGCTTCATAAACCCCGGTGTGTCCCACCATGTCCCCGTTTGCAAAGTTAAGACAAATGAAACCGGGATGATCCGTGCGGATGGCATTGATCACAGCATCCTTTACGCCGAAGGCACTCATTTCCGGCATCAGATCGTAGGTGGCCACCTTGGGGGAGGCTACCAGGATCCTGCTCTCATTTTCAAACACCTCTTCCCTTCCCCCCGAGAAAAAGAAGGTCACATGCGCATATTTTTCGGTTTCGGCGATCCTCAGCTGGCTCAATCCTTTCTGAGCCAGCACCTCACCCATGGTATTGTTTACGTTGTCCTTGTCATAGATCACGTGCAATCCCCTGAAGGTTGCATCGTAAGGGGTCAGGGTACAGTAATAGAGGGGAACGGTATGCATATTAAACTCCTGCATATCCTGCTGTGTAAGCACAATGGTCAGTTCACGGGCCCGGTCGTTCCGGAAATTGAAGAAAACAACCACATCTCCATCCCTGATGGTTCCCACCGGTTTGTTCCCCTTGTCCACAATGACAATTGGTTTTACAAATTCGTCGGTTACTCCTGCATCATAGGATTCCTGGAGGGCGGTCACCACATCAGTGGCAGCTCTACCCTTCCCATTCACCAGCAGGTCATAGGCCTCCTTGATTCGTTCCCACCTTTTATCCCTGTCCATGGCATAATACCGCCCGATGAACGAGGCCACCTTTCCGTTTGAAGATGCCAGGTGCTTATTGAGATTCTCCATATAACCCTTCCCGCTTTTGGGATCGGTATCCCGACCGTCACCAAAGGCATGCACAAACACATGCTTAAGGCCATACTCCCTGGTCATATCACACAATTTATAAAGGTGCTTGTCCAGCGAGTGTACCCCCCCATCGGAGAGAAGTCCCAGGAAATGGACCTGTTTCCCCTTGTCGCGTGCATAGGAGAATGCCTTCACCAGGGTGTCATTTTCCATGATGGAGTTATCCCTGACCGCCATGTTGATCTTCACCAGGTCCTGGTATACAACCCGGCCTGCCCCTATATTCAGGTGGCCCACTTCCGAATTGCCCATCTGTCCGTCAGGCAACCCCACATTCTCTCCCGACGCAAGCAGCCTGGAGTGGGGATACTCCCTCTCAAGGCGGTGCATGTGGGGTGTGGGGACCTGACTGATCACATCCGATTTGTCCCCGTTCCCGATCCCCCATCCGTCAAGGATCATCAACAATGTTTTTTTCTGACTCATTTCCTGTTCTGTTTAAATCTTAAACACTTGATCCGTTCATTTGTTTGTCTCCATGAAAACCAAGAGCCGACAAAGATAACTGATTTCCTGAACCTCCGCCCAAGAGAACAGAGGCGGCATGGTCAGCGGATCCATACAGTCACTCACTCCCCGTTCGATCCACTCCCCCCATTTGTATGGCACGAAAAAAGCTGCTCCAGGCAGGCGGCTTTTTTCAAACTCTCAAACATTATTCCCCTCCATCTGTTGTTCATCTATCACCCGATTATCTTGATCCATGCGCAATATTCAGATTACACTAGTTTTTTTATCAGCGATGGCATTTGCCCTGGCATGCACATCACAACAGAGAGCACAAATGGAAGCACATCCTTTTACCAACGCCCTGATCAACGAGACCAGCCCTTACCTCCTCCAGCATGCCCACAATCCGGTGAACTGGTACCCCTGGGGGGAAGAGGCCTTTCAGAAAGCCAGGGAGGAAGGCAAACTGGTCATCGTCAGCATCGGTTACTCATCCTGCCACTGGTGCCATGTGATGGAACACGAGAGTTTCGAGGACAGCGTGGTGGCACAGCTGATGAACGATCAGTTCGTGAGCATCAAGGTGGACCGGGAAGAGCGCCCGGACATCGATCACATATACATGACTGCCGTGCAGATGCTGAACCAGCAGGGTGGATGGCCCCTGAACTGCATTGCCCTTCCCGACGGGAGACCCATCTGGGGGGGTACCTACTTTCCGAAAGAGCAGTGGATGGACGCACTGCGGCAGGTTTCACAGTATTACCGCGATAACCCCGAAAAAACACTCCAGTATGCCACCGAGCTGGCAGAGGGAATCCGGCAAAATTCCATCTACCAGGGGGAAGAGGAACATCAATTGATCGAAACCGGGGAGCTGCACCAGCTCGTGCGAAACTGGTCCGGTCAGATGGACATGGAATATGGCGGAAATACCGGGGCCCCCAAATTTCCCATGCCTGTAAACCTGGAGTTCCTGTTGCATTACGGGGTCCAGTACGGTGACAGTGGGGTTCTTGATTATGTGGATCTGACGCTCACCTCCATGGCCCGGGGCGGGATCTATGACCAGGTGGGGGGAGGTTTCTCCAGGTACTCGGTGGATCCCCTCTGGAAAGTCCCCCACTTTGAGAAAATGCTCTATGATAACGCCCAGTTGATCGGACTCTATTCCCATGCATACCAGGTATTTGGAAAAGAAATATACGGGAGGGTGGTTCGCCAGAGCATCGAATTCCTCAAAAGGGAAATGCGTTCCCCGCAGGGTGCCTTTTACTCTGCGCTGGATGCTGACAGTGAGGGGGAGGAAGGCAGGTATTATGTTTGGAAACCGGATGAGCTCAGGGAACTTCTGAAGAGCGATTTCGGACTGTTTTCATCCTATTACCAGGTCAATGAAACCGGGCTCTGGGAGGATGGAAAATATATCCTTTTCCGGGCTTCGGAGCCCCGCCAGTTCGCCGTGGAACAAAATCTGGATCCCCTGGAGTTCCTTCAAAAGGTTGACCAATGGAACCAGGTGCTCCTCGAAGCCAGGTCCCGCAGGGTACCTCCCGGACTGGATGATAAGTCGCTTACCTCCTGGAGCGCACTGATGATCTCCGGACTGACCCAGGCATACCGTGCACTGGGGGACAGGGAATACCTGGACCTTGCCATTGCCAGTGCAACCCTGATCCGCGATGAACTCTGGTCGGAAGAGGAGGGCCTTTACAGGAATTTTAAAGATGGCAGGCACTCCATTCCGGGTTTTCATCCCGACTATGCCCTCTTTATCGAAGCGTGCCTGGATCTCTATGAATCAACCTTGGATACAGGGTGGCTTGACCTGGCCATGGACCTTACCCGGGTCAGTGATGCACGTTTTTTTGATGAAGGTTCGGGAATGTACATGTACAATCCGCTTGACGCGGAAGTACTCATTACCAACAACGTGGAAACCAGGGACAATGTGATCCCCTCCTCCAATTCGGTCATGGCACACAACCTCTTCAGGCTGGGACACATGGTCGCTGAGAAAGAGCACCTGGACCGGGCTGCTTCCATGCTCAGGCAAATGACGGGCCAGCTGACCCAGTATCCCCAGGGTTTCGCCAACTGGGGGCGGCTTATGCTGAAGGAGATGAATCCCTATTATGAAATTGCAGTTGTGGGCCCCGGTGCAGGGGCGGTGATCGGGCAGCTTGCAACAGAGTACCTGCCCCATGCGCTTCTGGTGGGCTCCGCCGAGGGAGGGGAGCTACCGCTGATCAGGGACAGGTTTACGAGCGGTAAAACCCGTATCTTTGTATGCCAGGACAATGTGTGTCAGCTGCCTGTTGAGGATCCTGCAGATGCAAAAAGAATCTATCATATTAAGTAAGCTCAGGGAATTGAAGGAGGCTGCCTGGAACCTTCCGCTGAAGGATTCACGGAGCCACCGTTTTGCTAAAAAGTATGCTGCAAAAACCAGTGAGCTGATCTCCGAAGGAATGAAGGCGGTGGGTGAGGAAGCGGGAGAGACAGAACAGATGGCACGCTCCTTCTTTAAACTGCTGGAAGCCAAGCTTGATCTCAGTGGCCGCACCGAGCCTCCCACCGAAGAGGAGGTAAAGGCAGCCATCGAACAACTCAAGGATGTGGGACGGTTCTCCATCTTCACCACCCTGGTGATCCTTCCCGGAGGCGTGATCTCCTTGCTGGGACTGGAATTGCTGGCCAGGAAATTCGGGATCAGGGGATTTAACCTGGTTCCCTCCTCCTTCAGAAAAAAAAGGGGATCCGGGCTGCCTGATACTTTGGATTGATTTTTGAAGTTCCCTCATGGAACAAATTCAGAGATCATGAAAGCAATCAAGGGCCTCCTTGTACTTTTGCTGTTATCCCCCTCATGCCTGAAGGGACAGAAGGTATTTAGGGTAGAATATGAGTCACAGGCCGACATCAAGGTCTATGTGGTGGAATATGAATCACAGTGCGACCTGAAGGTATACTTTGTGGAGTATGAATCACAGGCTGACGAGGACGGGCTATGGTACTTTGTGAAATATGAATCGCAGGCCGATAAAAAATTGTATTTTGTGGAGTACGAATCACAGGCTGACCTGAAGATCTTCAAGGTAAAGTACGAATCCCAGGCTGGCTGGCGAAACCAGGAGAAACAGCATTTGCTATTGTAGGTGGAAATGAGGAATAATCGGAACATCCGGAACAAATTATTGCGCCTGCCCCTGCTATTCCTGGTTCTGCTGCTCAGTTGCCGGGGGCAGGGTGCGGTGGATGACTGGCCCCAGTGGAGGGGGGCAGACCGTTCGGGAAGCTGGAGCAACGGGCCAAGCATTGACACCCTCACCGAAAACATGATCCGCCTGCAATGGGAAGTTCCCATCGGGCCGGGCTACAGCGGCCCCACTGTGGCAGATGGCCGGGTCTACGTGATGGATTATGTGAAAGGATCCGAACAGGTGCATTGTTTCAGCGCCGAGAACGGGGAGAGGCAATGGAGCTACCGGTACCCGGTGACCTACAATGTGGGTTATCCCACGGGCCCCAGGGCCTCGGTGCAGGTTTTCGGCGGGAAAGCCTACTCCTTTGGCACCATGGGTCACCTGCACTGTTTTGATGCGGCCACAGGAAGGATCATCTGGCAGGTCAATGCCCTGGAGCAGTACCAGAGCCGACTCCCCACCTGGGGGCTTGCCTCCAATCCCATCATGGTGGACGACAAACTGATCGTGCAGCTGGGGGGTGTCCCCGGTGCGTGCTTGGTAGCCTTTGACAAAGATAGCGGGGCCGAGCTCTGGCGGGCCCTGGAGGATGAAGCCTCCTATTCGGCCCCCATCCTCATCACCCAGTCCGGGAAGGAGGTGCTGGTATGCTGGACCGGGGAAAGCATTTCCGGGCTGGATCCTGTTCATGGAGAGGTCTGCTGGTCCCTGCCCTTTCAACCGGGCAACATGGTCATGAATATTGCCGATCCGGTCTACGATCCCCCTTACATCTTTCTCAGCGGTTTCTTTGACGGTTCATACCTGGTGGAACTGGACCAGGAAAACCTCTCGGCCCGGCTGATCTACCACAGACAGGGGGCCAGTGAGCAGCAAACCGATGCACTCCATTGTTGCATTTCAACCCCGGTAATCAGGGATGGTTATGTGTACGGGATTGACAGCTACGGAGAAACCCGTTGCCTTGAACTGCTCACCGGGGATCGAATCTGGGAGGACCTGACCCTGGTCCCTCCGGGAAGATGGGCCAACGTCCACCTGGTGTCCCAGGGCGACAAGGTATGGGCATTCAATGAACTTGGTGAATTGCTGCTGGGTAAATTCAGCCCCACGGGTTTTTCAGACCTGGGGAGGGTGAGATTGATCAGCCCGGTAAGAATTTCCCCCAATCCAAGGAATGGCGTGTGCTGGGCACACCCCGCATTTGTGGGTAACCGGGTTTTTGTAAGAAGTGACGAAAAACTGGTTTGCATTCAGATAAATAATCCTTAGTTTTAGCCAGACTTCTATACTAAAACTATCTTCGTTTATGAGCGGCTTCTTCGGTGCAATCTCCAGGCAGGATTGTGTATATGATGTTTTCTACGGGACCGATTACCATTCCCACCTGGGGACCAAAAGGGCGGGACTGGTTTTTTACAATGATCAGGAGGGCTTCAGGAGGGCCATCCACAGCCTGGAAAATGGATATTTCAGAAGTAAATTCGAAGATGACCTTCATCAATTCAGCGGAAACTGCGGCATGGGGATCATCAGTGATACAGACCCCCAGCCTATCCTGTTCAACTCCCACATGGGCCGTTTCGCCATTTCATCGGTGAGCCGCATTGTCAATATTTCAGAGCTGGAACAACAATTTTTAAATAACAAGAAACACTTCACCGAAAACTTCCAGGGCAATGTCAATCCCACAGAGGTGGTGGCCAACCTGATCTGTGAAGAGGATGACTTTGTGGCCGGTATTGAAAACGTCTACGCACAGGTAAAAGGTTCGTGCACCATGCTGATCCTGACTTCCGGACGGATCATCGCTGCCAGGGACAAACTGGGGAGAACTCCCGCCATCATCGGAAAAAAGGAGGGTTCCTATGCCGTGGCTTCCGAAACTGCTGCTTTCCCCAATACGGGGTATGAGATTGAATACTACCTTGGACCGGGTGAGATCGTGGAAATCACAACCGACGGTTACCGGACCCTGAAACCGGCACAGGAGCAAATGCAGGTTTGCTCTTTTCTATGGGTCTATTACGGCTATCCACCCTCCTATTATGAAGGGATCAATGTGGATGAAGTGAGGTACCGTTGCGGAGCGGCCCTGGCAAAAAGGGATACGGTGGAAGCTGATTTTGTATGTGGCATCCCCGACTCGGGAATCGGTCATGCCGTGGGTTATGGAAATGCCAACGGAATACCCTATAAGAGGGCCTATTCCAAGTATACCCCCACCTGGCCCAGGAGCTTCATGCCCCAGAGTCAGGATATGCGCGACCTGGTTGCCAAGATGAAATTGATCCCCAACAAGGCCATCATTGAAGGAAAACGCATGGTCTTTTGCGATGACTCCATTGTCAGGGGCACGCAGTTGAAGGACAATACCGCCGATCTGAGAAAGGCAGGAGCCAGTGAGGTCCACATGCGCATCGCCTGTCCGCCCCTCACCTTTCCCTGTAATTTTCTCAATTTCTCCCAGTCCAGGTCCACCATGGAACTGGCCACACGGAAGGCCATCAAACAGCTGGAAGGTGAAGAGAAGGATCTGGAGGAATATGCCAATCCCAAATCGGACAAGTACCAGGCCATGGTGCAACAGATCGCAAAGAACCTGGGGATCGACTCGCTGATTTACCAGGACCTGGACGACCTGGTGGAAGCCATCGGGTTGCCTAAAGAGAAACTATGCACCCACTGCTGGGACGGCTCCAGTTATTACTAGGACAAGGTCCGCAAGAACCGGGTTGGCAGAATGAGGTACTCCATCTATTTTTGATCCAAATTACCGGACATGTATTCCGAACAAACCCAGATCGATTACCGGAGGGTGGAAAGGGCCATCTCCTACATCCGTGAGCACCAGCACGATCAGCCCTCCCTTGAGGAGGTCGCAGCCTATGTGCATCTGAGCCCGTACCATTTCCAGAGGCTCTTTAGCCGATGGGCCGGGATCAGTCCAAAAAAATTCCTTCAATTCCTGACCCTACGGCAGGCCCGGGAACAGCTGGAAAAAAACCTCTCCCTTTCCCGGGTCGCCGATGAAGCGGGACTGTCGGGAACGGGCAGGCTCCATGACCTCTTCATCTCCCTGGAGGGGATGACCCCTGACCAGTACAGGAAATCAGGATCGGGAGTGACCATATACCATGGGTTTCATTTCAGTCCCTTCGGAGAATACCTCCTGGCAGTTACCTCAGGTGATCACATATGCTGGCTGCAGTTTGTGGAGGAGCGTGATTTGGCCCTGGAGGAGATGAAACTGCACTGGAAGGGTTCGCTCCTGGTTCCTTCCCGGGAGCGTACCGGACCCGTTGCATCCCGACTTTTCCGGAAGGAGACCTCAGATCCCATTCACCTTCTAGTTCGCGGCACCCCTTTCCAGTTGAAAGTGTGGGAGGCCCTTCTGAAGATCCCCTTTGGGGAGGTGGTTTCATACCAGGTGGTGGCCCGTCATGTGGATAACCCGAAGGGGCTCCAGGCCGTTGGTGGTGCAATTGGAAGGAATCCCGTGGCTTACCTGATCCCGTGCCACAGGGTCATAAAAAAGGCGGGGCAGATCAGTGATTACCGGTGGGGTGCCCACCGAAAATACGCAATTCTCGGATGGGAGGCTGCCTCCCTTTCCCGTTCTGAATCAATTTGAAATAGATTCACTATATTGCATTCCACCCAAAGCTTAAACCATGACTCCCACACGCATCTTTGACCTGCTGGACCGCTTCCTGGTGCAGTTTCCCGGCCATAAGGTCCTCGCTGAAAAAATTGACGGAAGCTGGAACTTCTATACCTCTGAACAATACAGTGAGACCGCCCATCATTTTGCATGCGGACTCCTGGCCATGGGATTCCAGAAGGGCGATAAGATCGTCACCGTAACCAACAACAGGCCACAATGGAATTTTGTGGATATGGGAATGTCCATGGCGGGGTTGGTCCATGTCCCGGCATACACCTCGATGAACAGCAAGGAATACAGCTATATCCTGGAGCATTCAGATGCACGGATGGTTATTGTCTCCGATCAGAAGCTTTATAATACCATCGCCCCGCTGGTTAAAAAAGTGAAGCATGTGGAACATCTTTTCACATTCGATGAAATTAAAGGGGCCTCCGGCTGGATGGAGGTGGTGGAAAAGGGGAAAATGGCCGGTGACGGGGTAACAAAGCGCCTGTCCGAAATCAAAAACGGGATCCTCCCGGGCGACCTGGCTTCCATCATCTACACTTCAGGAACCACGGGCACCTCCAAGGGGGTGATGCTTTCCCATGACAACCTGGTGAAGAATTTCCTGGCAGGGGCCAGTGTTTTCCAGCTTACTCCCGAAGACAGGTTCCTGAGCATCCTCCCCGTCTGCCATGTGGGAGGAAGGTTCGGCAACTACCAGACCCAATATTCGGGATGCTGCATCTATTATGCCGAAAACATGGGTACCATCTCCCTTAACCTGAAGGAGATCCGGGCTACAGGCTTTGATGCGGTACCCAGGATCCTGGAGAAGATATTCGACACAGTAATGGCCAAGGGACGCAGCCTGACGGGGATGAAGAAGAAGATCTTTTTCTGGGCTGTGGACCTGGGCCTGCAGTATGAACCCCATGGGGCTAAAAGCTGGTTCTATTACAGGAAGTTGAAAATCGCCGATAAGCTGATCTTCAGCAAATGGAGAGAGGCCCTCGGGGGTGAAGCCCGGCTGGTAGGTTGCGGGGCAGCACAACTGCAACCCAGGCTCGAAAGGGTCTTCTGGGCCAGCGGACTAAAGATCATCAACATCTATGGCCTCACGGAAACCTCTCCCATCATCACCATCAACCGGATGGAGACACCGCTTTGCAAACTGGGTACAGTGGGTGCCCTCATCGATGGTGTGGATCTGAAGATTGCGGAGGACGGAGAGATCCTGTGCAGGGGACACAATGTGATGCAGGGGTATTACAAAGATGAGGCCCTCACCAAGCTTGCGATCGATAAGGATGGATGGTTCCATACGGGAGATGTGGGACACCTGCTGGATGATAAGTTCCTGGTGATCACAGACCGGAAAAAGGAGATCTTCAAGCTCTCCAACGGCAAATTCGTGGCTCCCCAGCCCATTGAGAACAGGATTAAGGAGTCTCTGTTTGTGGACCAGGTGATGGTGGTGGGCGAGCACCAGAAATTCGCCAGCGCATTGCTCGTCCCGGATTTTAAATACCTGAAGGAGTGGTGTGCGTCAAAGCAACTCTCTGCACCGAAGGAAAATGATGCATTGATCCGGTTGCCGGAAGTGACCGCCATATTCAACGAGGAAATCTCTAAAATCAACAGGACCCTCTCTGAATGGGAAAGGATCAACCGGTTTCGGATCGTCCCCGATGACTGGTCCCCCGCCACCGGAGAACTTTCAGCCACCCTGAAGTTGAAACGGAAAGTGGTGGAATCCAAATACCCGGAGTTGCTGGATGATATCTATCAAAGAAAATCATGAGAATTAAGGAAGTAACTGACCGAAATTCAAGGAAGGCCTTTCTTCAGGTCCCCAGGATCCTATACCGCGATGATGATACATGGGTCTGCCCCCTGGACAGGGAGATCGAATCGATTTTTGACACTGGAAAAAACGTCTATTTCAAACACGGAGAAGCCACCCGGTGGGTGCTTTATGACTCCCGGGATCTCCTGATCGGCCGCATCGCCGCCTTTATTGACCACCATGCCGCCGCCAAATATGAACAGCCCACCGGGGGCACGGGCTTCTTCGAATGCATTCATGACCAGGAGGCAGCCAATCTCTTGTTTGATACGGCCAGGGAGTGGCTGAAGGACCGGAAAATGGAGGCGATGGATGGCCCCATCAATTTTGGTGAAACCGACAAATACTGGGGGTTGCTCGTGGAGGGCTTCACCCATCCGGCTTACGAGATCAATTACAATCCACCCTTCTACCAGGAGTTGTTTGAGAATTACGGGTTCAAAACCTATTTTAAACAGGAGGGATTTCACCTTGATGTGAAAAAGGAGTTCCCCCCCAGGTTCAAGAAGATCGCAGAGTGGATCGCCCGGAAGCCCGAATATGAATTCAGGCACTTCGAATGGAAGCACGCCGACAAGTATATTGAAGACTTTGTAGCCGTATTCAATGTGGCCTGGGCCTCCTTTAAAGAGAATTTTGAACCCCTTGAGGTTTCCTACATCAAAAAAACCATCCAGAAGGCCAAGGCCATCCTTGACGAGGAATTTGTCTGGATCGCATACAACAAGGGAAAACCCATCGCCATCTACCTGATGTATCCCGATGTGAATATGATCCTCAAACACCTGAACGGCAGGCTTACCCCGTTTGCAGCACTGAAATTTCTTTACCTGAAGAAAAGGAAAACCATGACCCGGGCCCGGGGCGTGCTGATGGGCGTGGTCCCGGCATTCCAGGGGCTTGGAGTGGAAGCCGGGATCATCATCAATCTGGTGGAGGTGTTTAAAACAAAACCCCATTACACGGAAATTGAGTTTTCCTGGGTGGGTGATTTCAACCCGAAGATGCGCAAGATCTTCATGTCGGTGGGCATGGTTTCCGCCAAGCACTATATAACCTATCGCTACCTGTTTGACCGGGAGAAGCCCTTTAAAAGATATCCCATTCCCGGGGATGATGAAAAATAATATGAAGCGGATCCAATGGATTACGACGTCATTGTCATAGGTGCCGGGCTGGGCGGCCTCACTGCAGGCGCCAAACTGGCCAGGGAGGGTAAAAAAGTGTTGCTGCTTGAACAACATGACCGGCCCGGCGGTTGTGCCACCACATTCAAACGAAGGGACTTTACCATGGAGGTGGGCCTTCATGAAATGGATGGGCTGCATCCCCGGGATATGAAAAACAAGGTGTTCAGCGACCTGGGCATCTTTGACCGGGTGGAGTTCCTGGAGGTTCCCGAATTTTACAGGTTCATCAATGAAAGGGTCGACCTGGTGGTTCCCCATGATCCGGAAAAAGCCAAAAGTATTCTGAAAAGCAATTTCCCTGAGGAAGAAAAAGGGATTGATGCCTATTTCCACCACGCGCTCAATGCCAGAAAGGTGATGGTTGAGCAGAGGAATCAGCCGGAAAAAAGTGTGGGTGAGTTCCTGGATGACATTATCACCGATGAGGACCTGAAACTGGTGCTGCTGGGCAACCTTGGATATTTTCACGATGATCCCTATACCCTTTCCTGGCTCTATTACCTCAACGCCCAGGGAAGCTATTACGGGGGCCGTGCCAACTTCATCAGGGGCGGTTCCCAAAGGCTCTCCAATGCCCTTATGGAGATTATCCTTGAAAACAAAGGGATCGTAAAGTTAAACAGCCTGGTCACAGCCATTGATTATGAGGGCAAAAAACCTGTGGGTGTGACCTATGAAGATGTCAGGGGGAAGGAGCGGGGCAACCATTCCGACCGGGCTGCTGAGATCGTGGTGAATGCGGCGGTACCAAACCTGGCCGGTAAACTGCTCTCCAGGGCCGACGGGAAAGTCCTGTCAGAAGCGATCAGTGACAATCAGATCGGGGCCTCCCTGCTCACTGTATACTACGGTTTTAAAAGCTCCCTGAAGGAGTTGGGGAACCGGCACTATTCCACTTTTGTTTATGATCCATCGGTACGCTCCCAGTCCCAGATCCTGGAAAACAACCACAGTGACTTCGGTAGACGGAGTTTCACCTTTGTGGATTACAGCCAGGTGGACTCGGCCCTGGCTCCCGGGGGAAAAAGTGTCGGGGCTGTGTGCTGTGTGGATTACCCTTCTGATTGGGAGAACCTCTCCCGGGAGGAGTACAACCGCATGAAGTCCGATGTGGCCGATACCATTACCGGGCGGTGCGACCGGATCATTCCCGGTTTCAGGGAAGCGGTGGAATACGTGGAGGTGGCCACCTCGCTCACCGTGCAGCGTTTCACGCTGAATCCCCGGGGGGCAGTTTACGGATTTGCCCAAAATCCCGGGAAACCCACCAGGTACCTGGGTGCCCTGCCCGGGAACATCCATATTGCCTCTGCATGGGGCAGGTTCGGAGGTGGATTTTCAGGAGCCATCTTGAGCGGCTACATGACTGCCATTGACCTGCTTCGAAAAGAATCTAAAGGGTGATGTGGATCAGAAGTTGCTGGGAGAAATAGAGACCGTCCCCCGGTAAGAAATGAAAATTCCATGCGATCCTGGAGGAGATCCGGGGATTCCGGAAAGGATCCACGTAGAGGTCCATCCTGCCATAATTTCCCGATCCGAAGAGTCGGTCCCCGTAAAGCAACGGAGAGGGATCCCCCAGGTAATAGACCCCCTTGATCCCTGCAATTGAGTACCCCAGGTCAATTTGTGAATACCAGCCATTGGACCACCTGGTATCGGCCGGCCTGGCGCGCATATAGGTGGTGGCCATTCCCGTGGAGAATTCCAACCGGTCAAGGACGCCCTTGCCGGACAGGTCCATGCCCACCAGAACCATGATGGAACCGTCATCCCGGATTCGGTTGTTGTCATCTGCAGCCTCGCTTCTTGCCAGGTGGTAACGGGTAGAGCTGGAATAGATTCTGAAAGGGCCCGCCATGAAGGTGGCGTCCACCCCGGCCAGGATGGATTCCCTGGTATCTTCGGTGGCCCTGCCGGTCCAGTCCACCCAGCCATGCACCATTCCCCACGTCCATTGATAACTGATGGAGGCTCCTTCCATATTGGGACGGTAATAATTCAGCGAGTCGGTGAGCTGGAACAGGGTGTAGTTCATGATCTCCCGGCGGGGAAAGGATCCGAAGAATGCCTGAAACGAGGAGGTACGGTAACTGTAGTAGAGATCGACCTGGGGCATTACTCCCAGGAGCGTTCCCCCGTATTCATACATATAGTTGATCCCTGCATGCACCTGATGCACTGAGTCAAATGTAAACGAAGCACCCGGATTGATCCTTGCTCCAAAAAAGGTCTGGTGTTTGGCATACGGGGTGAAATACTCCCGGTTATCCAGGATCTGGTCAAATCCCAGGTAGAAACGGGGCTTCTGTGCCTTGCAGGAAAGGGCAAAGAGCAGCAGTAGAGTGCTCAGGATGATGAATCTCTTCATGGGCTGATCAGATCAGCCTAAAGGTAAGGATTTGTTTGGAGATCAGGCGATGGCCTTAAGGGCATTGCTGGTGCGTTCCATGTAGTTGTCCACCTGCTCTGCTGATTCAAAGCCCACGATCATCATATCCACACTGCCCAGGCCCAGCACAAACCTCAGGGAATGATCGATCTTTTCGCTGTCATTCTTAATGTCCCCATTGCCCACCAGTTTCATGCCTATGATCCCCCTTCCGGTGGCATGCATCTGGTGGATCACCTCCACCACTTCGGCAGGATCTGGTTTATCCATGGATAGCCCATAGGGGTTGATCCTGGCATGAAGCACATCCACCCAGGGATCGGCAACCGCTGCCTTCATGGCATCCAGGGTATGGACCGAAACCCCGTGGGCACGTATAATTCCCTTGGCCTTCAGGTTCTCCATGATCTCCATCTGTCTTTTCATGGAATCGGTCCAGTCCGTATCGACCATGCAATGGATCTGCACCAGGTCAAAGTAGTCCACACCCATCTCCTTCCGGAACCGGTCCACCACAATGTTGGCATCGGGCCGCTCCTTTTCCGGAATGCCCCCTTCGCGTGTCCAAATCTTGGAAGAGATGGTCAGTTTATCCCGGTCCATGGTCTTGAGCGCTTCAGCCATGATCCCGTGGGTGCCGTAGGTGTCGGCGCAGTCAAACATCCGGACACCCCTGTCATAGGCGTGTCTCAGCAGCGCCACGCTTTTATCTTTTTCCTGCCTGGTCATGAAAGAGGTCCGGTCACCGGCCCAGACCCCGGTCCCGAATCCAATGAGGGTGGTGTTCAGTCCTGATTTACCCAATGTAATTCTTTGCAGGGGATCCGTAGAGGTGAACCTGGACCCAAGGCCATACAAAGGATTGTTAAACATCAGGTGAGCCGTCCCCATGGAGAGTGCGGTCAGGAATTTCCTTCTGTTCAGATCAAATTTTCCCATGATTCAACAATTTGTGTGTAAGATAATTGAAACAGCCCGAAAAACAAGTTAACAAAAATCTAAAAAATGGAAAATTGGATTGATTACAGGGTCAAATTCCAAACAAAAGATACTTACAGGGGTTTGACTATTGTATTTTTGTATTGTCACTAATTTAACATAAACCATGGACCATTTGAATGCAGAAAACGCGGGTAAAAAAGAACTGTTGAAACACATGATCCTGCAGCTCCATAAAGGAGAGGCCCCGGGGGAGGTAAGGAGAAGCCTGGTGGAGCTGCTGAAATCAATTCCTTACAACGAGGTGGTCCAGGTGGAGCAGGAGCTGATCAATGAAGGATTGCCGGAGGATGAGGTGTTGAAATTCTGTGATATCCATACCCAGGTCCTTGAGGGACACATCGACCAGTCAGGGGCCAGGGAGATCCCTGCCGGACATCCCGTGGATACATTCAAAAAAGAGAACCGTGAGTTGATGAAGCTGGTACAGACCCTGAACCGGTTTTACCAAAAGGCCGGTGATACCCCGGCACCGGAAAAGGAGACCTACCTCCTGCAATTAAAGGCCCTCTTCAACAACCTGGCCGACGTGGAGAAACATTACCTGCGCAAAGAAAACCTGCTGTTCCCATACCTGGAGAAATATCACATTACAGGGCCCCCGAAAGTAATGTGGGGAAAACATGACGAAACCCGCGAATTGCTTAAAGCCGCCAGGGAAGGACTGGGTGTCATCGGGATCGATGACAGGGAGGAGCTGGAAACATTCATCGAATTTGTCCTGAACCCGGCAAGCACCGCCGTGGCCGATATGGTCATGAAGGAAGAGGAGATCCTTTTTCCCATGTCCATGGACAAGCTCAGTGATGAGGAGTGGTATATGATCTCACAGCAGAGCATGGATATTGGTTTTTGCCTCTATGACCCGGATACAGAGTGGAGGCCTGAGGGTGTGGATCCGTCGCCTGCCACCGGGGTCGCTGATGGCTTAATCAGGTTGCCCACCGGAAAGGTCTCTGCCAAAGAACTGAGTGCAATTTTCAAATCCCTTCCGGTGGAGCTCACTTTTGTGGATAGCCAGGACAAAGTCAAATTCTTCAGCCACGGGAAGAGCCCCATCTTCAACCGAAACCGGGCGGTCATTGGAAGGGATGTCCGGTTGTGCCATCCGCCCAAGAGTGTACATATCGTGGAGCAGATCCTGGAAGATTTCAAGTCGGGGAAAGAGGAGGTTGCCGCATTCTGGCTTGAGATGAAGGGTTTCTTTGTCCATATCGCCTATTACCCGCTCTGGGATGAGGAGGATAATTACCTGGGGACCCTTGAGGTGGTTCAGGATATCACGACATTAAAAAAACTTGAGGGTGAACAGCGGATTTTGAGTTACAAATAAACAGGGTATGGCTGAAGAAAAAAGGATGTTAATCACCCCCAAAACCAGGGTGGGGGAATTGCTGGATGCATACCCGCAACTTGAACCGGTTTTGCTGGACCTTGCCCCTGCCTTCAGCAGGTTAAAGAATCCGGTACTCAGGAGAACGGTCGGTAAAGTGGCCACACTGCAGCAGGCATCTTCAATTGGGAACATCCCGGTTTCAGTAATCATCAATGCCCTTAGGGCCCAGGTGGGACAGGAACTTTATAACGAAAGCCAATCCCGGGGAGAGCTCAATTTTAATGAACCCCAATGGTTCAGTGAGGACCGGGTAACCGTTCGTTTTGACGCCACACCGTTGATCAATGCGGGAAAGAATCCCATGCAGGAAATCTTCCGTCACCTGGAAATGACCGGAAGGGGCGAACTCTTCATGTTATTAACCCCCTTTGTGCCGGCCCCCATCATCGAACTCATCCACAACAGGGGATACCTCCATTACTGCAAACAGGAGGGTGAAGAAAGATGGGCCACCTGTTTCTTCCATGACATTTAGGGGAAGCGCAAAGCCGGACGGGAACCCTATTTCCCGGGGATCCACATGTCATTGGCGGTCAGGCCGCATTCCAGGACCCTCTCAATGGCGAAATCCATCCGTCCCAGGTCATCGGCACCCCCGTTGTTGGTTCCCAGGGTGAATTTCACCCCTGCCGCTTTTGCCCTGCAAATAAAGGCCCCGCTTGGGATCCGGTTCCTGTTGTTGATCTCAAAGGCCACCTGGTGTTGGGCCAGGGCAGCGATCACCCGGTCCATCCGCTCGGGGGTCCAGAGTTCATCATACCGGCCGGCGATCTCGGCAGGCAGGTAGGTGGGATTCACATAGATATCGATGGGTTCATCACTGACGATCTTAACGATACGGTCCACCAGCTGGTCCATGAAATCCTGGGGATCACCCACTTCGGTCTCCTCCTTGATCCAGAGCCTCATCCGCTTCCCGTTGTCGTTGGTCCAGGTCATGGCATCGGTAAAGACATAATCAAACCGTTCCCTGGTCTCCGGGGTGAACAGCTCCAGCCACTCGCGGCCCTCTGCCTGCATGGCAAACCAGGTAAACGGGGAGTGCTCATAGGTGTCCAGGAAATTGTTCAGCGAATCATCCGATTCAAACCCCATCTTCAGCCCGCAATTGACGGCAATTCCATAGGTGTACCCGTAATAACGCGCATTGGCCATGGCCTCCTCTTCTGTGAGACCGCCTTTCAGATGGGTATGCAGATCGATAAGCGGAAAGTTCTGGCCAGCCAGGTCAAGGAGCTTCTTTTCAAATTCCAGGTCCACCGGCGGAGTTCCCGGTGTGGGCAGATCGTCGGGCAGGAGTTTCACCCTGATGTTTTTATAATAGACCACGCTTCCGGGATCATGGCACTGAAAGGCAAAGGTTCCCGAACCCAGCACCCTGCCTTCCATGCCCTCGCCCCGGTAGATCTCATCCGGTTCTGTGTACTCGGCTGCCAGCATGCCGTTGATAAAGGTCTGGATGGTCTTTCCCTGCACCTTGATCAGGTAGTTGAACCACTCCCCGTCGGGCACCGGTGACTTCCACACATTTCGGATGGCATAGATGCTTCCGGTCATCTTATGTTCCACATACTCTCCGGGCGCAACCGGGGGGGTGGAGTTAATGACCTGGCACTCGTACCCCGTGGCGGGCCAGTCCGACTCCTGGAACCCGGTATGGATGTAAATCCCCGAATTGGAGCCGGGGGTGGTCTTCACATCCACCGAGAACTCGAAATTCTTAAAGAGGTGGTCGGCCACCTGGCCGTCATAGAACAGGTGGGAACGATCCCCCGAGGTCACAATGGCACCATCCTCGATCCGCCAGGAATCCGTGTTTTCAGACGCTTTCCACCCTTCAAGGCTCTCCCCGTCATACAGGGAGATCCACTCTTCGGTGGTGCAGCCGAACATTGCCATGGTGCACAGCGTGAAAAGAGACAGGCGATAAAATTTCATGATGATCAGTTTTTGGTTAGGTATTGGTCTGGATACGGGCTCCAGAAATATTGAATAAATGTACTAATAATCTGGTTGTCCTAAAAAATGTTAATGTCCATTGAGAATTTCCGTGGCATATTTCCTGTTCCGCTGAAAAAACGTACATTGTGATCCTCAAAATCTTGATAATAAACCATTCCATCTCAAAACCTATACATAATGAAATTTTCCAGACGCAGTTTTATACAAACTGGCGGTGCTGCTGTAGCGGGGACCATGGTGTTGCCTCCGCTGCTGAATTCATGCCAGAATCTTCAAATTTCACCGGATGTGAAAAGTTATCTTGACCATTTTGAGGTCACAACCCAGATGCTGCAGAAAGTCATTGCAGCGGCCATGTCCAAGGGCGGGGACTATGCAGACCTCTTCTTCGAACACAAGATCTCCAATACCCTTGGCCTTGAAGACGGCAAGGTGAACCGGGCCTTTTCCAATGTGGACTACGGCGTGGGTGTGAGGGTGCTGAAAGGGGACCAGACCGGGTTTGCGTATACGGAGACCACCACCCTCCAGGACATGCTCAAAGTGGCTGACACCGCTGCCAGCATTGCCAATGACCCGAAAACTTTCAAGCAGGGGGAGGTCCTGGAGAAGTTGCCCCCCAACTATTATAAAATAGCCCGGAAATGGGAAAATGCCTCCGTGGAGGAGAAGATCCCCTTCGTGCAAAAGGTCAACGACCGGGTCTTTGCACTGGATGACAAGGTGACCAAAGTAAGGGCCTTCCTCTCCGATGAAACAGGGTATGTCATGTTCTACAATTCGGAAGGACTGCTTACCTGCGACCAACGCCCCATGGCCAGCCTGGCGGTTCTTTGTGTGATGGAGCAGAACGGACAGATGGAGAATTCCTACAGTGCCCGGGCATACCGGAAAGGATTCGAGTTCCTGAATGACGACCTGGTGGAGGAGATTGCACAGGAGGTCATCGAAAAGACCAACATCCTGTTTGGTGCCACCAAGCCGAAAGCGGGAGAGATGCCCGTGGTGCTGGGCGCAGGAGGTTCGGGGATTTTGCTTCACGAAGCCATGGGGCATGCCTTCGAAGCTGATTTCAACCGGAAAGGAGAATCCATATTCAGTGATAAGATGGGCAAGAGCATTGCCAAAGATTTCATCAATATCATTGAGGACGGATCCATGGAAAACAACCGCGGTTCCCTGAATGTGGATGATGAAGGCAACGATGTGAAAAAGATCTACCTGGTGAAGGAAGGCGTGTTGGACAGCTATATCCATGACCGCATCAGTTCCAAATTCTACGGGGTGGATCCCACGGGGAACGGCCGCCGGGAATCATTCAGGTATGTGCCACAACCCAGGATGCGGATCACCTATATGGAACCCGGGCCCCACACCACCGATGACATCATCTCCAGCGTGGAATACGGGGTCTATGTGGACAACTTCAGCAACGGCCAGGTGAACATCGGCGCCGGTGACTTTACCTTCTTTGTGAAATCGGGATACCTCATCGAGAATGGAAAGCTCACCCAGCCCATCAAGGATATCAACATCATCGGCAACGGTCCCCAGGCCCTTGCAGATATCACCATGGCAGCGGCAGATTATAAAACCGATAATGGCACCTGGACGTGTGGCAAGGGGGGACAATCGGTTCCCGTATCCATGGGTCTTCCCACGGTGCTTGTAAAGAAACTGACCGTTGGGGGAACCAGTGCATAACCTTGAAAATTTTAGATCATGACCAAAGAAGAAAAATATAGCATCGCAAAATGGGCCATGGAGCATGCGCTGAACAATGGCGCCCAGCAGGTCCGTGTATCCATATCCAACAGCAACAGCAGCCGGGTTGAAGTGAGGGAAGAGAAGATCGACAAGCTGGAGGAAGCCAACCGCAACAGCATGGGGATCCATCTCTATGTGGATAACAAATACTCGAGCATCTCCACCAACAGGCTCAGTAACAAAGAGGAACTGGGAAGATTTATCGAGGAGGCCATTGCAGGGACCCGGTACCTCTCAGAAGATGAATTCCGTACCCTGCCCGATCCTGAACGCTACTACAAAGGCGGAGGCGAGGATCTGAAAACGGTGGACAAGGGATTTGCTTCCATGGATCCCCAGCAAAAGATCGACCATGCCTTTGCCATTGAAAAGGAGGTGCTCGGGCAGGATGAACGGATCATTTCGGTCACCTCATCTTACAGGGACAGCATGAGCAGCAATGTGATGGTGGCCAGCAACGGCTTTGAGGGAGACCGTGAAAATTCCTCATATTCCCTGAGCGCATCGGTGTCGGTGAAAGACGGGGAGGCACGTCCCCAGGGTAATTGGTATGAATCCTCCATTTACCACGGTGATCTGATCAGGGAGGGTATCGGGAAACAGGCCCTCAAAAGAGCCCTGGATAAACTGGGACAGGAGAAGATCAAGTCAGCGAAGATGCCCATGATCATTGAAAACCGCTTGTCGGAAAGGGCCCTTGATCCCCTGATCAACGCACTGAACGGATCCTCCATCCAGCAAAAGAATTCATTTCTCATCGGGATGAAGGGAGAGAAGATCGGATCGGAACTGATGACCATCGTGGACGATCCCTTCATCATTTCCGGCAGGGGATCCAGGTTGTATGACGGAGAGGGGCTTGCCACTGTGAAAAGGGAGATCGTGCAAAAGGGCGTGCTGAGGAACTACTTTATCGATACTTATTACGGGAAGAAACTGGATATGGAGCCCACCTCGGGGGATACCACAAACCTGGTGTTCCAGCCGGGTGACAAGGACCTGGAGGGATTGATCGCTTCTGTCAAGCGCGGTATCCTGGTGACGGGTTTCAACGGGGGAAACAGCAATGGATCCACCGGGGACTTCTCCTATGGCATCGAAGGGTTCCTTGTGGAGAACGGGCAATTGACCCAACCGGTTTCAGAAATGAATATCACCGGAAACTTCAAACAGATCTGGAATGACCTGATCGCCGTGGGCAACGA
>JAHEEC010000171.1 GCA_024640885.1 Bacteroidota bacterium
CCTTACCGGATTCAGCTTTCATGCAGAAGGACAACGCAGATCTGACCTGAAGCAGGAATTGGATGAGCACCTGGTTCAGTTTTCAGGCATGGTACGTGATCTGGAGCACCGTCCCCTTCCCAATGTCAACATAATTATACTGGCCGATAAACGGGGAACCACCTCCGATGAGCGGGGGATGTTTTCCTTTGTGGTCAGGCCCAGCGATACCATTCTTTTCAGTCATATGGGCCATAAGGGAACCATGCATGTGATTCCCGATTCCCTGGGAGGACAGCAGTATCCCGCTGATATTTTTATGGTCAGCGACACCTTTCAACTGGCTGAAGTAAGAATTTATCCCTGGAAAACCTATCAGGAGTTCAAGGAGGCCTTCCTGGCACTGGAACTACCGGATGATGATGAGCAACGGGCCTATCACAACATCGCACTCATCAAAACCCAGATCAAAATGAACCGGGATGGGGACACTCCCAGTCCGTCCATTGCCTTCCGTGAAGTAATGAAGCAGGAGTATAATCAGTTATACACAGCCGGGCAAACCCCCTACTATACCATCTTCGACCCCATGCGCTGGGCAAAGTTTTTCCAGTCCGTGAAACGGGGTGACTTCAAAGAGGAGGATTAATAAGATTCTGCACAATTTTCCAGCGTTTTCAGCAGTTAGTAGTATATTCGGAAAACTTCTGATTGTGATTACTCGCCTGCTTCTTTTTTCACTGATCCTGGTGGTCTCTGCCACGTTATATGGACAGGATAAGGGGGTTCTGGAAGGGAGTATCCTGGACAGCATTGGAGATCCGGTGGAATTTGCCAGTGTGGCTCTCCAGGGGACACAGCTGGGAACCACGACCGAGCCGGATGGAAGCTACAGGCTGGAGGTCCCTGCCGGCCGTTCCTACACCGTGATCATTTCCTGCGTGGGTTACCGTACCAAGCAGTTTGCCGTTCGCCTGGAGGCCGGAGAGAGCAGGCAGCAGAATCTTACCCTCCTCCGAGATGTCAGGTCCATTCGGGAAGTCTCGGTCAGCGCCCGCCAGGAACGGGGCAGCACCTTTCAGCGCATAGATGTGGAAGACCTGAATTACATGCCCACTGCCACCGGTCGCGTGGAAACCATAATAAAATCGCAGGCGGGAGTCAGTTCCAGTAATGAACTCAGTTCGCAATACTCGGTTCGGGGTGGCAATTTTGATGAAAACCTGGTCTATGTAAATGATGTGGAGATCTACCGGCCTTTCCTGGTGCGTTCAGCGCAGCAGGAGGGCCTGAGCTTTGTGAATTCCGACCTGGTATCGTCCATCAAGTTTTCAGCAGGGGGCTACGATGCCAGGTACGGCGACAGGATGTCCTCTGCACTGGATATCAGCTACAAGCGGCCACAGGAGTTTGCCGGATCGGCCTCCATCAGCCTGCTTGGAGCCTCCGCACATGTGGAAGGAGCGTCTAAAACAAAGCGTTTTACCTACCTGGCCGGATACCGGTATAAAACCACCCAGTACCTCCTGAATACGCTGGAGACCAGCGGGGATTACAAGCCTCAGTTCTCGGATTTGCAGACCCAGCTCAGCTACCAGCTCACCCGCAAAATGGAACTTAGCTTCCTGGGGAATTACTCATCCAGCAAATACCAGTTTATTCCTCAGAGCCGGAACACGCAGTTCGGAACGAAGGACATCCCCTTGAACCTGCGGATCTATTATGACGGGCAGGAGGTGGACCGCTTTGATACCTATATGGGTGCCCTTTCGTTCCACTGGAGACCGGTCAGTGGATTGTCTCTGAAACTGATCGGATCAGCCTTCCGGACCTCGGAGGAGGAGACCTTTGATATCGTCGGACAGTACTGGATCAATGAACTGGATAACACCATTGATTCAGAAAGCTATGGAGACTCGATCCTCAATATAGGTGTGGGAACCGAGCAGGTTCATGCACGGAACTACCTGGATGCCTATGTGATATCGGCCTCGCACCTGGGCTCCTTCCGAAGTGATAACCGACATTTGCAGTGGGGGCTTAGCTACCAGTTTCAGGAATTTTTTGACCGGATCAGTGAGTGGGAACTCATCGATTCAACAGGTTACGTCATCCCCTATAACGGGGAAGAACTGGAATTGACCAAATCCGTAAAATCTGACAACCGCTTGAGCTACGACCAGTTTACGGCTTTTGTGCAGCATACCCGGGAGATCAACGGAAAGAACGCGGATTACTTTTTCACCGCCGGGATCCGGGGAGGCATCTGGAACTTCAACCAGACCACCATGTTCAGTCCGCGGGCCACCATCAGTACCCAGCCCGGGTGGAAGCACGATATGACCTTTCATATTTCGGCCGGGTACTATTACCAGCCCCCGTTCTACAAAGAAATGCGGATGCCGGATGGGGAGATCAACAAGCAAATTGAGCCCCAGCGATCGATCCACCTGCTGCTGGGGGGAGATTATATATTTAATCTCTGGGACCGCCCCTTTAAACTTACCGGTGAGGTTTACCACAAATGGCTGAGCAACCTGATTCCCTATAAGATCGAGAACGTCAGGGTATCCTATGCCGGTGAGAATATTTCAGAAGGGTACGCACGGGGAATCGATTTTAAGCTGAACGGGGAATTTGTCCCCGGGGCCGAATCCTGGTTTACCCTCTCCTTCCTGCAAACAAGGGAAGACCTGGCAGGGGATGATATTCAGGTCTGGAACGGAACTGAATATGTACGCGAGGAAGCAGGTGAATTTCCCCGGCCAACGGATCAGTTATTCACCGTAGGCGTATACTTCCAGGACTACTTTCCAAACCATCCGGGTTACAAGGTTCACCTGAATGCCTTCTATGGAAGCGGGCTCCCCCTGAGCAGCCCTGTGGAGGATCAGTACTACACGCAGTTGCGCATGCGCCCCTACCGCCGGGTGGATATCGGTTTTTCTAAAGTAATCAAACGGGAAACCGATATTTGGGGGGAACGCAATCCCCTGCGTTTCTTTGAAAGCATCTGGATCAGTGCAGAAATATTTAACCTGTTGGACATCAATAACGAGGCATCCTACCTGTGGATAAGAACCATCTCCGATCAGGAAGGTGTGCCAGGCATGTTCGGGATCCCCAACTACCTGACAGGTCGCAGGTTCAATATAAAACTCTCCATAAGCTTTTAGGATTATTTACATCTTCCCTGAACCAGGAACTCACTGATATCCATGCGTGTGCGCTCCTTATCCTCCCGGGCGGCCACATCTTTTGGAAGTTTTGCCCGATCTCCCTTGTAGCCAATGGCCATGATGGTCATGGGTTCATAGCGGGTAGGGATCGCCAGGGCTTCCTTTGCTCTTTCCACGTCATACCCTCCGATCTGGTGGACCATCAAACCCATGGCAGTGGCCTGTAGCAGGAGGTTGCCCACGGCCATGCCTGTCTCATAAAAGGCCAGCCTGCTGGGCCGGTTCTTATACTGGGAAATCACCTGGGCAAGCGGCATCACAAACAGGGGAGCTGTGGAGGCCCAGACCTGGTTTGCCTCGGTCATCAGGTCCAGAAACACCTTGTAATCAGGCATTTCTTTTGTAACAAAGATAAAACGCCAGGGCTGGGCATTTCTTGCCGATGGGGCCCATTTTGCGGCTTCAAACAAGAGGTGAACCTGATCCGCTTCAAGGGAACGGTCGTCAAAGGCAACCGGACTCCACCGATCCGTAATTAATTTGTGTACTTCGGGCATAATAAATTGCTTAGTAAATGATGAGATTACTTTAGAATAACAGTCGAAGCTTGAAATATGTTTTACTACCTTTATCCCTCGAATTACTAATAACCTATGAACTGATTTAAGATGAATACAAACGATTACATTCAGCGGGAAGATAAGTATGGTGCACATAACTATCACCCCCTGCCTGTGGTGCTTGACCGGGGCGAAGGAGTCTATGTCTGGGATGTGGACGGCAAGAAGTATTACGACTTCTTATCTGCATATTCAGCAGTAAACCAGGGGCACTGCCACCCGAAAATTGTGGATGCCATGACTGAACAGGCCCGGAAGCTCACCCTTACTTCCAGGGCTTTCTACAACAGCCTGCTGGGTGAATTTGAACAGTACATTACCTCCTATTTCGGATACGATAAGGTGCTTCCCATGAACTCGGGCGCCGAGGGCGATGAAACTGCCCTGAAACTCTGTCGCAAATGGGCCTACGAAAAGAAGGGTATCCCCGAGAACGAGGCAAAGATCATTGTTTGTGAAGGTAATTTCCACGGCCGGACCATTACCATTATATCCATGTCGACTGATCCCGATTCCTACAAGGGATTTGGGCCCTATACCCCCGGCTTTGTAACCATTCCCTATAACGATACGGAAGCTCTTGCCAAAGCACTGGAGGATCCGAATGTGGCCGGCTTCCTGGTGGAACCCATCCAGGGAGAGGCTGGCGTCTATGTGCCCGATGATGGTTTCCTGAGCAAGGCCTATGCGCTTTGTAAAGAGAAAAATGTACTCTTTATTGCCGATGAGGTACAGACCGGACTGGCACGAACCGGCAAGCTGCTGGCATGTGATCATGAAAAGGTCCGTCCCGATATCCTGATCCTCGGAAAAGCCCTTTCAGGTGGTGTTTACCCGGTTTCGGTGGTGTTGGCCGATGATGATATCATGCTTTGTATCAAACCGGGTGAGCATGGATCGACCTACGGAGGAAATCCGGTAGCGGCCAGGGTGGCCATTGCCGCCCTGAAGGTGCTGAAAGACGAAAACCTGGCAGAACGGGCCGAGAAACTGGGGAAACTTTTCAGGGCCGAATTAAAGAAGATCGACTCCCCCATGGTCGAACTGGTCAGGGGCAAGGGCCTGCTCAACGCCATTGTCATCAAACCCACCAATGGCAAGACCGCCTGGGATGTATGTGTGGCGCTGAAAGAGAACGGTCTTCTTGCAAAACCGACCCACGAACACATCATCCGTTTTGCTCCTCCGCTGGTCATCACCGAGGAACAGCTGATGGACTGTGTGGACATCATTAAAAGAACCCTCCGGGAGTTTTAGCTTGAGGTCCTTCAAATCATATGTATTAAACCAGGAAACCGGGAGA
>JAHEEC010000074.1:0-11641 GCA_024640885.1 Bacteroidota bacterium
AAGGAAGAGGAAGGTGACAGCAATGGTGCCAGCGTTAAGCATGAGGATGTGAAAAATGTTCAGGTTGATGGGGACCGTATCCAGGTAATAAGAGCTGGGATCCAGGGGGATCAGGTCCAGGTATTTCTGGGCCAGGCTGATCACCAGACCAATGAGGTTCCCCCAGAACAATCCCACCAGGGTGAGGTAGCCTGACTGGTAGAGAAAGATTTTTCGGACCGAAGCATTTGTGATCCCAAGCGCCTTGAGGATCCCTATCATGTTGGTTCGTTCCAGGATCAGGATCAGCAATCCCGAGATCATATTGAATCCCGCCACGATCAGCATCAGGAGCACGAGGATCACTACATTCATGTCCTGAAGGTTCAACCAGTCAAAGATCTGGGTGTACTTTTCCTGGATGGTCTCCACTCTTAAACGGCTGCCATCGTCGAGGAAATCGAAGGAGACAAGTTCCCTCACCTCCTCGGCCACTGCCGGAAGGTCGTTCATATTATCAAGCAGCACTTCATATCCGCTCACCTGCCCGGTGGTCCAGTTGTTGAGCCGTTGAACCTGTTTAATATCCGCATAGATATAGAGGCGGTCAAACTCTTCAAGGCTGGTGTTGTAGATCCCCTCTATGGTAAATGTCCTGGCCCTTGGCGGATCCTGGATGAAGTACATGGTGAACCTGTCTCCCACACCAAGCTTCAGCAAACTGGCCGTATTTTCTGAGAGCACCACGCTGCCGGACCGGACCGTATCGCTGAGGGTGAAGATTTTCCCGGCCGTCATGTGTTTTTCTATGAAATCCCAGTTGTACTGACCATCCACACCCTTAAGCACGGCTCCATGGATCTCATCTCCGGTCTTGATGATGCCTGCCTTAATGGCGAATGGTTGAACGTTGGTTACCCCTTCCAGTTCACCCACCTGCGCCACACTTTCAAGTCCTGCCGGAACCGGCATGGTTTCGAAGGATAGGTTGGAATCCAGGTTCAGGATCTGGATATGGGCCCCAAACCCGGTGACCTTCTCGGCGATCTCTTTCTTAAATCCGGTCACAATGGCCACCGCCACCAGCATCACGGTGAGGCCCAGTGCAATGCCAAAAATGGCAATGGCGATGATGGAGCGGGAAAAATTTCGCATTCCCTTCCTGCTGCCAATCATGCGGCGAACGATAAATAGTTCGGTGTTCAAGATTCTTTATTGGTCCTTCAAATGTAGTTATCTTTTGCTTATTTTTAGGGAGAGATGAGATTGTTGATTTTCACATGGGTGATCCTGTGCAGCATGCCGGCCCTCTGCCACAGGGAGGAACAGGTGAGGTGCGGAGCAGACCGGCTGGAATTGTACCTGCCATTGATCGGGGACAGGAACGTCGCGCTTGTGGCGAACCACACCTCCGTGGTAGGTGGGAAACACCTGGTGGATACCCTGCTTTCTTGCGGGGTCCGGAAGTCCCAAATCCAGAAGGTATTTGCACCTGAACACGGGTTCAGGGGAGAGATGGCCGCGGGAGTGAAGGTGGTGGATGGAACCGATCCGGCCACGGGGATCTCCATTGTTTCGCTTTACGGGGATCACAAAAAACCCCTTCCTGAAGAAATGGCCGGCGTGGATCTTGTAATCTTTGACCTGCAGGATGTGGGTGCCAGGTTCTATACCTATATCTCCACACTGCATTATGTCATGGAGGCGTGTGCCGAGGGCGGTATTCCCATGGTGGTGCTGGACAGGCCCAATCCCAATGGGGGATATGTGGACGGGCCGGTGCTGGAACCCGGGTTCGTTTCATTTGTGGGGATGCATCCCATCCCGGTGGTATATGGTCTTACCATTGGTGAACTGGCCATGATGATCAACGGAGAGGGCTGGCTCGGAAATGGGCTCAGGTGTGATCTGCAGGTGATCCCCTGCGGGCATTATGTGCATGGGAAAAGCTACTCCATGCCGGTAAATCCTTCCCCAAATCTTACCAACGACCATGCCATCAAGCTTTACCCTTCCACCTGTTTTTTTGAAGGCACTGTGGTCAGTGAAGGGAGGGGAACATCCAGCCCTTTTGAAGTTTACGGGCATCCCGATCTGGATGGCGATTTTACATTCATCCCAGTTTCCATACCGGGGATTTCCGGGGATCCGAAGTTCAGGGATCAGGCCTGCAAGGGCCGTGATCTGAGGGAATTTGTGCCGGAGGAGGGATGGACCTCTCTTCAATTGCAGTGGTTGCTGGATGCCTATGCCCGCTTTCCCGGAAAAGAGGAGTTCTTCACCCCCTATTTTGAGAAACTGGCAGGAACCTCATCCCTCAGGAGCCAGATTGAAGCTGGATGGGATGAAAAGATGATCAGAAAAAGCTGGCAGGAAGCGCTGGATGATTATATGAAGATCAGAGAAGCTTACCTGATCTACGATTGACCCTGTCTCCCGGAGGATTTTCCCCTGTATTTTCCCCCGGAGGATTTCCCCCGAAAGTTACCTCCGGATTTTCTGTCTGAGGACCTGCCTCCAGACCTGCCTCCAGACCTGCCCCTGTAGCCCATGCCCTTGTATTTTGCGGGATCATATTCAGGTGCTTCCCCGAATTGTTCGGGGAGCGTGGCTTTGGTTACCTTGCTGCCCAGCAGTTGCTCAATCCTTGTAAACTTGGATTGCTCATATTCGCTGATCAGCGTAATAGCCACCCCTTCGGACTCGGCCCTGGCCGTCCGTCCAATGCGATGAATGTAATCCTCTCCTTCCTGGGGCACATCGTAATTGATGATCAGTTCGATGTTGTCAATATCAATCCCCCTTGAAAGCAGGTCGGTGGCCACCAGGATGTGCAATTTCCTGTTCCGGAACTGGAGCATAATCTCCTCCCTCTCCTTTTGTTCAAGATCGGAGTGAATATCCTGGACAAGCAATCCTTCTCTTTTCAACTGCCGACCCAGTTGTTTTGCGGAGAGTTTTGTGGCACAGAATACGATCACACGCTCCAGTCCACGGTCCTTCAGCAGGTGTGTGACCAGCGGTAGCTTCTGGGTTTCATACACTACATAGGCCACCTGGAGGACTTTTTCAGCAGGCTTGGAAATGGCGATGCTAACCTCCACCGGGTTGTTCAGCACTTTCTTGGCAAGGGTGCGGATCTTTTCGGGCATGGTGGCGGCAAACATCAGGTTCTGCCGCTTTTTTGGAATGTGCTGGATGATCTTCATGATATCATCGTAGAAACCCATGTCCAGCATCCTGTCCGCCTCATCCAGCACAAGAAACTCAAGGCTTTCAAAATTCACATAGGAACTGTTCAGGTGGGCAATCATCCTCCCGGGGGTACAGATCACCACCTCGGTTCCTTCGGTAAGGGCCTTTTTCTCCCTGGAAAACAGCTGTCCGTCACCGCCCCCGTATACTGCAATGGAACTGACAGATGTAAAATAGGAGAAGCCCTCCATCTGCTGATCGATCTGCATGGCCAGTTCGCGGGTGGGAACGATCACAAGGGCCCTTGTCCTGTTGGACTCCCTGGATGAGATGATATGCTGGATCACTGGCAGCAGGAATGCTGCGGTCTTTCCGGTACCGGTCTGAGCCGATCCTATGATGTCTCTCCCCTCTAATATGGCAGGCATGGCCTGCTCCTGGATCGGTGTGGGTGATTCGAACCCCATGGCTTCGATCCCTTCCATCAACGTAGGATCAAACCCGAAATCGGTAAAATTCAATAGGTTATTTCTAATGGTTTAAGCACGCAAAGGTAGTCAATAATTGGATACATCCCTCTCTGGTCAGATAAGGGTCATTTAAAGTGAGGTGACGGGCCATCAGAGGGTTCTGCCAGGATAGGCTTTTAATGCTTCGGCCAGGGTTTCCATGGCAAGGGCCAGCTCTTCCTTTTGCAGTACATAGGCGATGCGGACCTCCTGTGTGCCCAGCCCTGGTGTGGAATAGAACCCGGATGCCGGGGCCATCATGACTGTCTGGTTTTTGTATTCAAAATCACTGAGGATCCACTTCGCGAATTTGTCGGCATCATCCACGGGTAGTCGCACCACCGTGTAAAATGCACCCTTCGGGGTGGGACAGACCACTCCGGGCATTTGGTTCAATGCCTTTACCAGGAAGTTGCGCCGTTCAATATACTCGTCGTAGACCTCCCGGAAGTAGGAAGCGGGAGTGTCCAGGGCGGCTTCTCCTGCCACCTGTCCGTAGGAAGGGGGACTCAACCGGGCCTGTGCAAACTTCAGTGCAGTGGATATCACCTCCTTGTTCCTGGTGACCAGGTTGCCCACCCGTACCCCGCACATGCTGTAGCGCTTGGAGACAGAATCCAGCATGATCACATTTTGTTCCAGTCCCCTCAGGTTCATGGCAGAAAAGTGCGATTCACCATCATAGCAGAATTCCCTGTATACCTCATCCGAGAAGAGGTACAGGTCATGTTTCCTGACAATCTCCCCGAGGGTTTCAAGCTCCTCTTTCGAATAGAGATACCCGGTGGGGTTGTTTGGATTGCAGATAATGATCCCACGGGTCCTGGGAGTGATCACCCTCTCAAACTCCCCCATGGGAGGAAGGGCAAAGCCGCTGCTGATATCCGATGTGATGGGAACCACTTTTACACCTGCAGCCACGGAAAACCCATTGTAGTTGGCATAAAAAGGCTCAGGTACAATCACTTCTTCGTCGGGGTTGACCGTGGACATGAGTGAGAATGTGATGGCTTCGGAGCCCCCAGTGGTCACCAGGATCTCCTCGTGGTCCACCTGGATGCCGATGCCCTGGTAAAAGGTCGCCAGTTTTCGCCTGTAGCTTTCGTTACCGGCCGAGTGGCTGTACGCAATCACCTGGTCGGGCATCTGCCTGACTGCCTCCCTGGCCACTTCAGGGGTTTTGATATCGGGTTGACCGATGTTGAGGTGGTAAACCTTGCGGCCTTTCCTCTTGGCCTCTTCGGCAAAAGGGACCAGCTTCCTTATGGGGGAAGCCGGCATCAATTGTCCTTTCCTTGAAATAGCGGGCATATCTGATTATGGTTCGGTGGCTGTTACTTTACCCTTGATCTGAAGCTTTACCGGGGAGTTGGCAGCGGAGGAGTAGACAAATACCGATTTTAAAAAAGTACCTGTCTGCGCCGTGTTGTATTTCACTGTGATCTCCCCACTGGCCCCCGGTTCCACGGGTTCCCTGGGCCAGGCAGGGATGGTGCATCCACAGGTACTTCTCACCTTGTTGATCACAATAGGATCCTTTCCCAGGTTTTTGAAGACAAAGGACCAGCTCCCGTCGCTGTCAAGGGTGATCTGCCCGTAGTCATGAATATATTCTTCGAACCACAGTTCCTCTCCGCGCTCTTTTGCATGCTGTTCGGGAGTACCGGTGCATCCCCATAACCACAGGCTCATCAGCAAAAGAGGGGTCATCCATCTGCCTAATATTCTGCGCATCAGTAGTCTTTTAGATGGGTTAAAATTACTTGATTTTCCGGAAGGGGGAAATGATAAAGAACATTTCTAAGGAAAGATAATAATTTGTACTTTAAAAGGGCCATCAACCCTAATTCCCAATGTCATGAAAAAAACAGCACTTGCATCCATCCTGTTCCTCTTTATGATCATCCAGCTACCCGGTCAGTTCTCTCTTCGTGTGGGCGATCCGAGAAACAGCTGGTATACTTATCCCGGAAGTATTAAAGAAGCGGAACTGACCATTGAGCCGAGAGGTCTCTTTATGGAGTATGGGCTCTATCTTTCATTTTCCTCGGAAGGAACACCGTGGACAGATGTTTCCGATACCCTTGAAGTGGTCATGGATTTCTTATTACCGCCGGAAGCGGTGGTATTTGATTCATGGCTCTGGGTTGGCGAGGATACCGTTCGGGCCGACATCATGGACAGGTGGACGGCCTCCCTTATTTATGAAAGCATTGTCAACCGGAGAAGGGATCCTTCCATACTTACCAAGCAATCTTCCACCCATTATGAGCTAAGGGTATTTCCAATGGCCGGCAACGAGACCAGGAAGATAAAGATCGCTTTTCTGATGCCCACCTCGTGGAACAAGCAGTTTGTTTCATCGGATCTGCCCATGGGTTTTTTCAGAGAGATCAATGTACCGCCACCTTTTTTCAAAATCATGGCACGGGTCGATGAAACCTGGATCCAACCGCGCATCCTCCAGGATACAACGCTTGAATTCGAACTTCCGGATGATCCCAACCCGGGAGGCTTTCTCCAACTGGCAATACCATCCCGTCAATTTGAGAATGAACTGGATATCGGATATACAACGCCCGTGGTGGATGGACGCTATTTTTCAACCTACAAGATTGGTAACGAGGGTATCTACCAGCTTGCACTTTTTCCATCGGACCTCATTGATACCCTTGCGGGAAGCAAAATCGCCATCCTGGTGGATTATGACGGATCCAATACTGCCATAACCGTTCCCCGGTTGCTGGACATGATAAAAGATGAGATGCTGGCGAACCTGAATCCCAGGGATTCATTCAACCTGATCTTTTCAAACCTCTCCATTCATCGCTATGGCGAGGATTGGGTAGCTGCTACTCCCGGAAATATAGAGGAGGCTTTTTCTTCCCTTGTGGATCCACTTTCAAATTACAGCAACCTGGCTTCACTGCTGGGCAATGGAATCGGGTTCATCAACGATCAGGGAGGTGAAGGCCAGGTGGTGCTGATCACCGATGCGGACCAGTATAATAAATTCTCGGTGGCCAATACACTGATCAATGATCTGCTGGCGCTTATGCACAAGCCGATCCCCATTCATATAGCCGATTACCAGTCCACAGACTGGATCCAATACTACTTTGACAACCAGGTGTACAAGGGTAACGGTTATCTCAATACCAACCTCTCTAAAATGACAGGCGGGTCCTGCCAGCGTGTCCTTGATGGCCATGGCCCGGCAGAGGTCATCGGGCTCTCATTTCGTTACTCGGGAGGCTCCATCCGCTCTTTTGATATGCACACCAGCATGGAGGGAGGTTTTTGCCATAGCCGATACTTCATCAATGGCAGCGGGAATAGGGCATACATCCATGATGCCATCATGCAGGTGGGTAAATTCAGGGGAAGTTTTCCATTCTCTCTGGAACTTTCCGGAGAATTCAATGAACAGGTTTTCAATGAAAATATTCAGATCGAAGCCCAACAGGCAGTCAGTGCTGATTCCGTATCAGAAGAGATATGGACCGGGCAATACATCCGGCAACTGGAATCAGTCCAGCAGTCCAACGATGTGATCAACGAAATTATATTTTACAGCCTTACGGAGAGGGTTCTGTCGAGATACACCTCTTTTTTGTGCCTCGAACCGGGTTTTGATCCGGGTGAAATTGAGGAGGGTGGCGATGACGAATGGATCGCAATTCAGGTGGAACCTCATTCTGAGTCAGATTCACTAAGGGTATATCCCAATCCGTTCAAAGACCTTCTAACCATCGAGTTAGGAGGGGATCCCGCCAATGAGATCATTGAGCTTTCCATTTACAACATGACCGGTTCCATGATTCACCGGTTTGATCCAGGCGATTTTGCAGCCGGGGGATCCGGAAGGATCACCTGGAACGGAACATCAGGGGATGGCAGTCCCGTCCAGGCGGGGATGTATCTTCTGGTATACAGAACCTCAAGGATAAGTAAAACAATAAAATTGGTGAAACAGTAGATGAGAAAAGCCAACCAGGAAATCAAAGATCCAAAGATCATTGAAGGGATCCTGTCCGGTGCCCGGATTTGCAGAGTGGCAATGACCGATGGCAGGGCACCCTATTTACTCCCCTTCAATTTTGGATACCGTGAGGGAATCATCTATATCCATTCGGCCCCTTCGGGAAAGAAAATAGACCTTCTCAGGGAAAATAGCTCCGTATGTTTCGAGGTGGAACAAGTGGCACGGGTGATCCCGGGGGCTAAAGCCTGCAACTGGGCCACGCTGTACAGATCGGTCATAGGGTATGGTGAAGTGGAGATCGTCACCGATTTTGAAGGGAAGAAGCAGGGCCTGGAGGTCATCATGTCCCAGCATGGCGCACCGGAGCTTACTGCCTTTGAGCCAAAGGAAGTGGACCGCATGGTGATCCTCAGGCTGACCATTACCTCCATGACCGGAAAGCAATCCGGCAACTGGGACAGGGAATCAGGTTCCTGAATCCTAGTTTGCCGGTCTGTACCCCCCCGTATTGTGCCGGTCTTTATAGCTCAATACATATTTTCCACATTCCAGACGAATGCGCGGATCCCCACCTCCTTGTTCTCTTCATCCAGCCGCCGCACTCCATCCAGGAGCATGTCGACCCTGTCATCCTCGATCACTGCCAGCCTGGCCGTATTCTGTTCCGGCCATGTGTGGGTGTTCATGTGGGGAGGACCGTCCACGCTGCCCCGCCCTGTGAGGTCGGTCCAGCGTGTAAAGCCCCTGATATTCAGTTTATCAAACATGTATTCCACCTTTTCGGTCTGGGCCTGGTTATAGACTATAAATATTGCTTTCATTATGCTTCATTTAGGGATGGGTTATTTTCCTGGCCCCCGTTCAAAAAATCATATTCAATGGCCTTTTTCCGCTTCTCCTGCTTCCGGAGCATCAGCTGGTAGACAACGGGGATGAGGACCAGCGTTACCATGGTTGAGAACACCAGTCCGCCAATCACGGCAATCCCCATGGGGCTCCAGATCTCAGAACCGTCCCCCTTGCTCATGGCCAGGGGCAGCATACCCAGGATGGTTGTCAGTGAGGTCATCAACACAGGACGAAGCCTTGACTTACCTGAGATGACAATGGCTTCCCGCAGTTCATACCCCCGGTCCCTCATCAGGTTGATATAATCCACCAGTACGATGGCATTCTTCACCACGATACCCACCAGCATCACACCTCCCACCATGGAGATTACGCTCATGGTAATACCGGTGAACAGATGCGCCAGGACCACGCCTGAAAAAGCAAAGGGGATGGAGAACATAATGATCAGAGGCATTTTCATGGATTCAAACTGGGAGGCCATCACCAGGAATGTAAGGATCAGGCTGAGCACAAGCAGGAGCATAAGATCCCTCATTGATTCATTCAAATCTTCCACAGAACCGCCCATCTGAACGTTCACCTCGGGGGGGATATCCATCTTATCGATTTTTGCCTGGATCTGCTCGGCCAGCACATTCAAAGGCACTTTGTAGGGAGTCACCGAAACGGTCACAATGCGCTCTCTCCCTTTGTGCTCTATGTTCGGCGGGGACCAGTTCTCTTCGATGTTTGCCACATCCGATAACCGGACCACGTTGCCGCTCATGTTCTGAAGGGCGATATTGTCCAGGTCGGAGATGGTATTCCGGTCCTCTTCTGCAAAACGAAGCACGATGTTGTATTCATCTCCTCCCTCCCGGTAACGGCTCAGATAAGGTCCCTCCACCCGGTTGCGAACTGCATTGGCCATGGTGAAGGTATTCAGGCCATAATGAGCCATCTTTTCCCTGTCCGGAACGATCTGAAGCTGTGGCTTTGAAGGATCACGACTTACGCTCACATTGGTTGCTCCGGGTACTGACTGGACACTATCGGCCAGGGCATATGCAATTGCAGAGGTGGCCTCAAAGTCATAGCCATAGATCTCCACCACCACATTGTTGGAGGTGGTCCCGCCCATTCCCCCGTTGGGAACCACGTCAAAGTTGACAATTTCCGGAATGGTAGCCAGGTACTGCCGGAGCACATCGGCCAGGTCCATGACGTTTCTGGTCCGTTCTCCCAGTGGGGCAAGCATCATGTTATAATTGATCCTGTGCGAGCCCGATTCAAAGAACAGGGACATCATGCCGCCCTGGTCATCTGAACCCGAAGAGGTATTGTAGAAGATCACTTCAGGCATATTCTGCTCCACGAACTGGTCCACTTTGCGTGCTATTTTGGTGGTCTCATCCACGCGCAATCCGGTCTGAAGTTCGATGGCTGCCGTCATGGATCCCTGGTCCGCTTCCGGCATGAATTCAAATCCCAGTTTACCGGCAATGGCCATGGAACCAACAAAAATGACGAGTGCAGCAATCAGTACAATCACCCTGTGGCGCAGAGCCCAGCGAAGGGATCTCTCGTAAAAATTGTCGAGCCAGTCGAGGAACCTTCCAATGCTGTTGTCATAACTGACCACCTTTACCTTTTTAGGTTTCTTTCTCAGCCGCATCATTTTGGAAGCCAGCATGGGGGTCAGTGTGATGGCGCTTACAGTGGAGGTAACCACGGTAATGGTCACCACAAAGCCCAGCGGGCGGAAAAGTTCACCGGTCATTCCCCCGATCAGCGTAAGTGGAAGGAAAACTGCCACCACCGTCAATGTGGTTACGATGACAGCCAGCCACACTTCATTTGTGGCATAGATGGCCGCTTCCCGGGGCCTGCTGCCCCGCTCCACATGTTTGGTGATGTTTTCCAGCACCACGATGGCATCATCCACTACCATACCTATGGCTATGGAGAGAGATGAGAGTGAAATGATATTGATGGAGCTTCCCGAAATATAGAGATAAATAAAAGCTACGATCAGGGATATGGGAATGGTCAGGATCACGATAAATGTGGCTCTCCATCTTCCCAGGAAGAAAAGGACCACCAGGATCACAAAGATCCCCGCATACATAAGGGTGTTGGTCAGGTTATTAATGGATCCCTCAATGAAATTGGATGAGTCGAAGAAAAGGGTAACTTCCACATCATCAGGGAGCGATGCAATAATCCCGGGCATCATCTTTTTCACATCGTTGGCCACCTGCACCGTGTTGGCACCCGATTGTTTCTGGATCACGATCCTGAGGCCGGTTTTCCCGTTCATCCGCTCGTCAAAGGTCATGTCGCGGATGGTATCTTTCACGGAGGCCACATCTTTGAGATAGACAGTCTGCCCGTTAAAACTGGCAAGCACAATCTGATTCAACAGGTCGCTGGATGAGAATTCTCCCTTGACGCGCAGGGGATAATCCATCATCCCCATTTCAATGTTTCCAGCAGGGAGATTGAGGTTTTCGGCATTTAACACCGCGGCGATCTGTTCCACAGAGATGTTGTAGGATTCCATTTTTCGCGGATCAATGTTCACCTGGATCTCCCGGCCGGGTGCACCCATGAGTCCGATGGAACCGATCCCATCCACCCGGTTCAGTGGATTGATCACTTTCTCATCCAGGATCTTGGCGATGGCCGGGTAACTTTCGTCTGCAGTGACCGCATAAAAAAGGATGGGCATAGCGCTGGCACTGAACTTGAAAAGGGAAGGTTTGTCCACTTCCTCGGGCAGGTACTGTTCTGCAAAACTGATTGCGTCCCGCATCTCGTTGGATGCTTCATCCAGGTTTGTTCCCCACTCAAATTCACATACCACGATGGACATATTGTCCCTTGAGACCGAGGTGATATCTTTCAGGTTGCTCACCGTATTCAGGTTGTCCTCGATGACCCTCGATACATTGGTCTCAATATCAGCTGCACTGGCACCGCCATAGGTGGTGAGAACCGAGATGGCAGGAAATTCAATATCCGGATAGAAATCGATGGGCAACTTGTTCAGGGAATAGATCCCCATCACAATGAGTGCCACAAAGATCATGATTGTTGTGATCGGTCGTTTGACCGCATTTCCGTAGATACTCATAACAAA